>WQVT01000092.1 GCA_009785715.1 Acidimicrobiaceae bacterium
CCTCTCCCCCGCCCTCTTCGACGCCGGCCTCGTCTGCCGCGCCGACGACCGCGGCGACCCCGTCATCCAACTCGCCCCACCACTCATCTGCGAACAACAACACTTCGACCTCATCGGCGACGTATTACACACCGTGCTCACCGAAGCATGGACCCGGTTGTGAGCGTGGCGCCGGCGGCGCCGTAACGTGTCGGGGCGTGTCGGCGGCCCCGGGGACGGCCGGGACCGACGAGAGCAGGAGGGGACGCCTTGACCACGACTTCGGACCACGCGCCCGGCCAGCCGCGGGAGTTCACCCGCGCCGACTTCGACCGGCTCGTCGAGACCCGCAAAAACTGGGGCCGTTGGGGAGCCGATGACCAGCGCGGGGCGATCAACCTGATCGACGACGACAAGCGCCGCTCCGCCGCGAGCCTGGTCCGCTCCGGACGCCTCGTTTCCCTCTCGCGCCCGTTCCCGAAGGACGTGGCCGCCAACAATCCCCGTCCGGCGATGCACTACCTGCAGCGCGTCGGCCAGGACGCCCTCGACTTCTACGGCATCAGCTACCACGGCGTGGCCAGCACCCACCTCGACGCCCTCTGCCACATGTGGTCGACGGAGGGGATGTGGAACGGGCGGAGCCCAGACGAGGCGTACACGAGCGACGGGTTCACCTGGGGCAGCGTCGAGCACTGGCAGCCGGGCATCGTGACCCGCGGGGTCCTCCTCGACGTCCCGCGCCTGCGCGGCACCGACTGCGTGGAGCAGGACGCGCCGGTGCAGGGGTGGGAGCTCGAGCGGATCGTCGCCGAGCGGGGAATACGGCTCACCCCCGGCGACGCGATCGTCGTCCACTCGGGCCGCGACGCCTGGTCCCGGAAGCACGGGGTGCCGTGGGGCGCCGGCCCGAATCTGGGCAGGCCGGGCCCGCGCGACCCGCGCCCGGGCCTGCACGCGTCGTGCCTCGAGTTCATCCGTGACCACGACGTCGCCGTCCTGGTGTGGGACATGCTCGACGCCCTCCCGAACGGGCTCGACGTCGTGCACTCGGTGCACGCCGCCATCTACCTGTTCGGCATCGCCCTCGTGGACAACGCCGCCCTGGAACCACTGGTCGCGGCCTGCGCGGAGGAGGGACGGGACGAGTTCATGCTGACGGTGAGCCCGCTCCCGGTCAAAGGGGGGACGGGATCACCCGCCAACCCCCTGGCGATGTTCTGAGGTTCTGAGGTTCCGAGCCCCGGAGGGCGCCCCTACGCCTCGGGCTCTGCCTCGTAGCTGACCGGGTAGGTCTCGGCCTCGTCGTCGGCCGGGGCCTCGGAGGTCCACACCGTGGCGTTCTCCTCGCCGAGGCCGGCAGGCTCGGCCTCGCCGGCGCCTCCGCCGCTGTTCGTCTGCTCCAGGTACTCGGCCCACGCCTGCTGGGCCTCGGACTCGGGCTCGAAGTCGGTGAAGGAGGGGCCCACGTAGTTCCCCTCGTCGTCGTAGGCGTGCTCGCCGAACGCGTCGCGGTACTCGGCAGCCACCTCGCCGCCCTCGGCCGCCTGCTTGATCGACAGGCTGATCCGCCGACGCTGGAGGTCGATGTCGATGATCTTGACCCACAGCTCCTCGCCCGGCGTGACCACCTGCTCGGGCAGATCGACGTGGTGGGCCGCCATCTCGGAGATGTGGACCAGGCCCTCGATCCCTTCGCCCACCTGGACGAAGGCTCCGAAGGGCACCAGCTTCGTGACCCGCCCGTAGACCAGCTCGCCGACCCGGTGGGCGTTGGCGAACTCCTGCCACGGGTCCTGCTGGGTGGCCTTCAGGGAGAGGCTGATCCGCTCCCGGTCCAGGTCGACGTCGAGGACCCGGACGTCCACCTCGTCGCCGACGGCGACGACGGAGGAGGGATGGTCGACGTGCTTCCAGGACAGCTCCGAGACGTGGATCAGGCCGTCCATGCCGCCGAGATCGACGAACGCCCCGAAGTTGACCACCGAGGACACCACGCCGTGACGGACCTCGCCGGGCTTCAGGTCGGCGAGGAACTGGTCGCGCTGTTCCTTCTGCGTCTCCTCCAGCCACGACCGGCGGGAGAGCACCACGTTGTTGCGGTTCTTGTCCAGCTCGATGATCTTGGCGTGCAGGGTGCGACCCACGTACGGAAGCAGGTCGCGCACCCGGCGGAGCTCGACGAGCGAGGCGGGAAGGAAGCCCCGCAGCCCGATGTCGAGGATCAGGCCGCCCTTGACGACCTCGATGACCGGGCCCTCGACGACGCCGTCGCGCTCCTTGATCTCCTCGATCTTGCCCCAGGCCCGCTCGTACTGGGCCCGCTTCTTGGACAGGATCAGGCGGCCTTCCTTGTCCTCCTTCTGGAGGACAAGGGCGTCGACGTGATCGCCGAGGGTGACGACCTCGCTCGGGTCGACGTCGTGGCGGATCGACAGCTCGCGGGCGGGGATGACCCCCTCCGACTTGAACCCGATGTCGAGCAGGACCTCGTCCTTGTCCACCTTGACCACAGTCCCCGAGACGATGTCGCCGTCGTCGAACTCCACGATCGTCTTGGCGATCGCGTCCTCGAACGACGTGCCCTCCAGGTCGTTACTGGTCACCTGGCGGGGGGTGTACTCCCCCGTCTCGTCGAACGTGCCCATCTGCGTGGTGAGGCCGTCGCTGAAGGGCGGGAGGGCCGTTGAGGTATCGGACATAAGTGGTAGGTAGCCTTTTCTTTCCGGGACGGGGGCGCCGGGTGGCGGCGCCGAGCACCTCAGCGTACACCGCACTCCGGCCTGTTCCGACCCGCCCGGGCCGCCATTTCTGGCGTTTGTGCCCGTTGTGGCCCATTGTGGCCTCTGTGGCCGGGGAGGACCGCCGGGGCGTCAGGGGCGCCGCGTTGGCCACCGGTGGGGCACCGGCGGCTACTGCAGGTCGAGGTTCCAGGGGGCGCCGCCGGTGACGAGCGCCGGCAGGGTCATGCCGTTGACCGTCACCGTCACCGCCGAGGGAGCGCCCAGGCGGATGAACACCGGGGCGCGGAGCGTCTCGGACTGACCGGGCGCCAGGATCGCTGCGAAGATCTGGTTTCCCTGGGCGTTCGGCTGGTGGGCCTCCACCCAGCACGGTCCCTGGGCGGACACGACGACGCTCGGGCTCCCCGCGAGGCGGTAGCTGGCGGTCCCGTTGGTGTTCGAGACCAGCGTGAAGGGCGGGACCGTGGTGGTGGGCGCCGGCGGCACCGTGGTCGGCACCGTCGTGTCGTGGGGGATCGGTTGCTTGGCCGCCGCGGGCCGCGACGGCAGCCCCGAGCCGCCGGCAGCCTGGTACGCCCCCACCGCGGCGCCCGCCAGGACCAGCGCCGCAGCCGCCGCCACGATCGGGGTCCGGCCGTTGTGGCCGGCCCTCCCGATAGGACCGGTGCGGCCGGGGCGGCGGTGGGGTCGCAGGTGCGCCGGGCGGGTCACGACGCCGGCATCCGAATCGTCTGGATCCGGAGCATCGGCGTCCGGACCATCTGCGTCCGGACCGTCGGCGTCCGGACCGGCGGGAGCGGCGTGGCGGCCCCGTGGCCCCGGACCGGCGGGAACCGGAGCGGGAGCGGCGTGGCGCCCCCGTGGCCGTTCGTCGGCCCCGAAGACCAGCACGGGGGGTGCGGGCGCCTTCCGCCCGGGCCTCCCGGCCTCCTCGGCATCTTCCGCATCCCACGGGGGCGCGGCCGGCGGGTGGTCGGCCCAACCGTTGCCGGGACCGGAAGGCGCCGGCGCCGGCGTGGGCGTGGGCATCGGGGCGCTGCGACGGCCGGGGGAGGATCCGTTCTGCCGGCTCTGGCCGTTCTGGCGGCGGTCGAGGTGGTGCGCAGCCGGGTGACGCGTGCCGAGCAACGGTGGCCGGCGTCCCGTGCCGGCCGGCGTCCCGGTCGACGGTTGGGTTGTGGCCGCCGATGCCCCGGCGGGAGCGGCCGACGCCTGGGCGAGAACCCTCGACTCCTGGGCGGGGGCCCGCATCGCCGGCTCCGGGACGGGGGCGCGATCGGGTCCGGGGCCGATGATCCGGAACCCCTCGAGCGCCTTCGCCCCGGCTCGCTCCCCCTGCGCCGCCGACGAAGCCGACGAAGCCGGCGCCTTGGCGGGGACGTCGCTGGCAGAGCGGCCCCGAGCGGTGACTGGTCGATCGACGGCAGGGCCGGATTCGTTGAGCTGTCCTAGGGTGTTCAGCGCCCGGTGGTACTTGCGCGTGGCTTGCCAGTCACGACGATTTCGACGCATGACCGAGCCCGAGACAAGCAACATGAAGGCCAGCAGGACGACGATGACGATGAGGAGCGTCACGTGAGACCATCCCGGTCAGAAGGGTGAATAGGGGTGCTTGGTAGTTCTGCTCGTTCTGTTTGTTCGGCGCGTTTGATTTCTCCTCACGCTAGATCGTCCCGAACCAGAAAGGGCATCGCATGCCACCCATTATTCGTCCGGCGGGTCTCCGGGTAGGGGGACCATCGTGAGCGAAAACACTGTGGCACCTAACGCTTCTGCTTCGCTGGAGGGTTCGGTCCGCATCCCATTGCTCGGTCTCGGCACCTGGCAGGCCCGCGGCAAAGCGGTTTACTGGGCGGTGCGGACCGCCCTCGACCTTGGCTATAGACATATCGACACCGCAACCATGTACCGCAACGAGAAGGCTGTGGGCGAAGCTATACATGACAGTGAGGTTGATCGTTCGGAGGTGTTCATCACCACGAAGCTCCCCGCCCAACAGGCCGGCGGGGAGCAACGAACCCTCGAGGAAAGTCTCACTGCGCTCGGGACCTCGGCGCTGGACCTCTGGCTGATCCACTGGCCGCCGGGCGGGCGCGCCAGACCCGAGGTCTGGCAACGGCTGATCGAGGCGCGCGAGGCCGGCCTGACCCGTGCCATCGGCGTGAGCAACTACTCGATCGCCCAGATCGATGAGCTGACCAACGTCACCGGCGTCACGCCGGCGGTCAATCAGATCCTCTGGCACGTCGAGCGGTACGACCCCGCAGTCGTCGCCGCCCACGCCGAACGGGGTGTCGTGCTCGAGGGCTATTCACCGTTCAAGCACACGAAGATGTCGGCTCCGCCCCTGGTGGATGCGGCCGGCGCCCACGGCAAGACGCCTCAGCAGGTCATCCTGCGCTGGCACCTCCAGCACGGGATCGTGGTCATCCCGAAGTCGACGCACCGGGACCGGGTCGCCGCCAACTTCGACGTCTTCGACTTCGAGCTCTCCGGGGCGGAGATGGCCGCCATCGACGGGCTCGGGTCCGGAGGAGGGAGGAGACGATGAGCGAAGAATCAGCGAAGACCGAGGTGGTCAAGGACGAGGCCCGCCGGCGCTACGCGATCCTGGTGGACGGGAAGGCGGCGGGGGCGGCGGACTTCGTGGTGCGGGGCGACACTGTCGAGCTTCCCCACACCTACGTAGACCCGGCCCGGCGAGGGCAGGGGCTGGCGGGAATCCTCATCCGCCACGCCCTCGACGACATCATCGCCTCAGGGCGCAAGGTGGTGCCTACCTGTCCGTACGTGCGGGCATGGCTGGACTCCCACCCCGACTACGCCGACTGCGTCGCCGACTGACCTCGCTCCTCCTGGGCGCCGGGCGCGTTCAGGGGCGCAGGCCGGCGACGAGGAGGTCGAACATCCGCTCCACGCGCTCGGCGCGGTCCTCGGCCTGATCGCTGGCGACGATGATGCCGTGGATCAGGGCGAGCACGTCGGAGATGTTGACCGCCTGGCGAACCTGGCCCGCCTCCTGAGCGCGCTGCAAGAGGACCGCCCCTGCGTCGCGCGCCGCGAGGCAGGCCACCTGGATGGTGCTGCCCTCGGTGTGCTTGGCGTTCATGACGGCTGCCCCCATGCTCCGGCCCCGGGCGCCGAAGACCATCTGCATCCGGAGCCACTCGACGAGGAGGTCGAGGGGCGCCCGCTCGTCGCAGTCCTCACACATCTCCTCGCCGACGCGCCGCAGCTGCTCGGCGTCGTCGAGGAAGACCGCCTCGAGCAGCGCCTGGCGGTTCGGGAAGTGCCGGTAGAGCGTGCCGATGCCCACCCCGGCCTGCCGGGCGATGTCCTCGAGCACGATGTCGCCGCCGTGCTCGGCGACGGCCGCGCGCGCCACCTCGAGGACCCGGTCGTAGTTCCGCTGGGCGTCGGCCCGGCGGGGGCGCCGGGCACCGGCAGATTCTGTGGCAGTTAGTTGGCTCATTGTTCGTAGGCTGTCGCTCTTGGCTGCTCCCGGGGTGGGACCGCCCTCCCGCTGGTCATCCCCGAAAAAATGACTTGCAAAACGGAGGGAACCTCCGTATAGTAAGTGGAGGCAACCTCAGGTTAGGTCCTCCGGGCGGATAACGCCAGGACCAATCGGGCGGAGCGTCTGGTCCCCACCGGCGCCCAGGTTCGGTTGATTCGGGTGTCTATCCGGGAGGTCCATCCCCCACCACCGGTCCGGAACGTCGGCCGGGCCTGGGTCGCCACGTCCCCCATTCGCCCATCCCCCCAAGGAGCACTCATGCCTCTCGCTTTACGCGCCCCTTCACGCTCCTCGATCGCCCTGGCGGTCATCGTGACCTGCCAGCTGATGGTGGTCCTTGACGCCACCGTCGTGAACATCGCCCTCGCCCCCATCCAGCGTTCGCTGCACTTCACCCCCGCCGGCCTCTCCTGGGTCATTGACGCCTACAGCCTGACCTTCGGCGGCCTCCTCCTCCTCGGAGGGCGGGCCGGGGACGTGTTCGGCAGGCGCCGGATGCTGATGATCGGCCTCACGGTGTTCACCACCGCCTCACTCCTCGGTGGGTTCGCCACCGACTCGACCTGGCTGCTCGTCACCCGGGCCGCGCAGGGAGTCGGTGCCGCCCTCGCCTCCCCGAGCACGCTGAGCCTGATCAGCGCCACCTTCGAGGAGGGCCCGGCCCGCAACCGCGCCCTCGGCATCTTCACCGCCGTCTCGGCCGGTGGCGGATCGCTCGGCCTGGTGCTGGGCGGGGCCCTGACTTCCTGGGTGTCGTGGCGGTGGAACCTGTTCATCAACGTTCCGATCGGCGTGGCCATCATCGCCCTCGCTCCCCGCTTCGTGCCCGAACCGCCCCGCAACGGCGGGCGACTGGACGTCGCCGGGGCGGCCCTCGCCACCGCCGGGCTCGGCGGGGTCATCTACGCCTTCATCCGTCTCGCCGAGAAGGGCAGCACGGGAGTGACCGCGGGGTCGTTCGTGGCGGGTGCCGTCCTGCTGGCGGCCTTCGTGGCCGTCGAGCGCCGGCGCAGCCAGCCGCTGCTGCCCATCCGGCTCATCACCGACCGCCTCCGCGGCCCGGCGTACCTGGACATCCTGCTGGTCCCGGCCGTCATGTTCGGCGTGTTCTTCTTCATCAGCCAGTACCTGGAGAACGACCTGCACTTCAGCGCCATCGGCGCAGGGGTCGCCTTCCTCCCGCTCACCGGCCTGATCTTCACCAGCTCCCGGATCACGCCCCGCCTGATCGGCCGCCTCGGCCCCCGGCCGCTGCTGCTCTTCGGGCTGACGACCCTGGCGATCGCCACGATCTGGATCTCGCGGGCCACGCCGTCCTCCGGCTACCTGGAGAGCCTCTTCGGGCCGTTGGTGCTCTTCGGGCTCGGGGCGGGCTTCTGCTTCCTCCCGCTCAGCGTGACGATCCTCTCCGGCGTGCCCCGCAACGACGCCGGGGCGGCATCCGGGATGCTGCAGACCATGCAGCAGACCGGGGCGGCGCTCGGCGTTGCCGCCCTCACCAGCGTGGCCACCAGCCACGGCCAGGGCGACGCGCTCCTCACCGGGGCGGCGATCGTCATGGTGGCGCTGGCGTTGTCGGTGCTGACCATCCGGCCGGCCCGACGGACG
>WQVT01000093.1 GCA_009785715.1 Acidimicrobiaceae bacterium
CGACGTCGAGTCCCCGACGGCCGCCCTGGTCTTCTGCCGCACCCGGGAGGAAGTCGACCAGCTGACCGAGACGCTGAACGGCCGCGGCTACCGCGCCGAGGCGCTGCACGGCGGGATGGGCCAGGAGCAGCGCGACCGGGTGATGGGTCGGCTTCGGGCGGGCACCGCCGATTTGTTGATCGCCACCGATGTCGCCGCCCGGGGACTCGACGTGGAGCAACTCACCCATGTCGTGAACTACGAGGTTCCGTCCTCTCCCGAGTCCTACGTGCACCGGATCGGGCGCGTCGGCCGGGCCGGCCGGGAGGGGGTCGCCATCACCCTCGCCGAGCCGCGGGAACACCGGATGCTGAAGACCATCGAGCGGGTCACCAAGCGCCAGATCCCGATCGCCAAGGTCCCGACCGTCGACGACCTGCGCGCCCGGCGCCTCGAGCTGACGCGCGACGCCCTCCGCGAGGTGATCCTGGACGAGGACCTCGACCATTTCCGGGTCGTCGTGGAATCCCTGGCCGACGAGTTCGATCTGATGGAGGTGGCGCTGGCCTCGGTGAAGCTGGCGCACGACGCCAACGGAAACGCGGAAGACGACGAGGAGATCCCCGAGGTCTCGATGCGCTTCGACCGCGGCCGGCGCGAGGGCGGCAGAGGGCGCTACGACCGTTACGGCCGGGACGACCGCTACCGCGACGATGACGACGGGCGCGAGGGGCGCGGCGGGGATCGCTACGGCCGGGGCCCGGCGGCGGGGATGACGCGGCTGTTCGTCGGCGCCGGACGGGAGTCGGGGATCCGCCCGCAGGACCTGGTCGGCGCCATCGCCGGCGAGTCCGGCCTCGCCGGGAGGGAGATCGGGGCCATCGACATCGCCCCACGGTTCTCGCTGGTGGACGTTCCGGAATCGGCGGCGGACGATGTCATCGCCGCGCTCCGGGGCAGCACCATCAAGGGCAAACGGGTGACGATCCGCCGCGAGCGGGACCAGGGCCGCCAGCGGGGCTGAGCGTCCCCGCTCAGCTCGTCGGGCGAATCGAGCTCAAGATGGCCTCGGCCACCGTCGGCTCGGCGCCGAGGCCGATCGCGATGGAGATCCGCCGGTTCCCGTTGGTCGCGGTCACGTCGGCTTCCATCGCGTAGGACCCGACGGGGCCCGGGCCGAGCAGGGTGAGGGTGAGCCGGCCGGTCCGCCGCAGCCGCTGCACCGGACCGGGGAGGCCCATTTGGTCAACGACGTAGGGCTGCAGCCATACGCCGTTGACCATGGGCGATTTGCCGCCGGCGGAGGGTGCGGCGCAGGACGTTCAGGGCGACGGTCTGGACCCATCCACCGGGCGCAGTCATTTGCGCCACGGATGGCCACCGTTCGAGGGCCCGGGCGAAGGCTTCATCCGTCGCGTCGCGAGCGGCGTCGAGGTCTCCGGAGAGCGCCGTGCAGGCGGCCAGGACGCGTGGGTGCTGCGCGCGGTACCAGGCCTCGAACTCGACCATCAACGCTTCCAAGTCACCGGGAACCGAGAATGTTCACCGTGGCGGCGCCACGGAAACGAGCGGTCAGCTCATCCAGGCGTCCTGCCAGAGGGGGAACTCCCGCGGGGCGCTGACCCCGGGGCCGTGCGCCGACTTGGCGGTGAAGTTGTGCAGCGGGACCAGGTAGGTGAAGGGAAGCAGCGCGTGCTCGCTCAGGTACCGGTCCACCTGCTTGTAGGTGGCGACCTGCTTGCCCATCGCCGTGGTCGCCGCGGCGCCGTCGATCAGATGGTCGAGGGCCGGGGACTTGATGCCGGTGAAGGGCCCCGTCGAGTAGTAGCGCCAGTAGGAACCCCCCGTGCCCTCGGCGGGGTTGATCCCACCGGCCCCCTGGAACAACGCCTGCCAGGTGTTGGCCTTGTAGGCCTGCAGGAGCGGCACGATGGTCGGGAACACGGTGAGGCTCACCTTGATGCCGGCCTGTTGCCACTCGCTCTGCAGCGCCTCAGATTCGGTGGCCGCCGCTCCCATCGCCGTTCCGAGGGTGATCGACATCCCCCCGAGCCCCGAAACCAGGGCCTTCGCCTTTGCCGGGCTGTAGGTCCGGTAGCCCGGAACGGTCGGTTGATAGAAGGCATTGCCGGGCAGGCTGGGCGATTGGATGACCGTTCCGGTCCCGTAGCTCAGGGCCTTGCTGAGCGCCGGAGCGTCGGTGGCGTAGTAGATCGCCTCGCGGGCGGCCAGCTTGTTGAAGGGGGCGATGGTCGTGTTGAGCTGGATGGCGCCCACCCCGCTGCGCCCGACGACCTCACTCACGACGAGGCTCTTCCGAGCCTGCGGGACGAGGGAGGACGTGGCCACGTTCTCCGCCATCTGCGCGTTGCCGGCGAGCACCGCCTCGTAGCCGCTCTCATCGCTGCCGATCGACTTGAAGGTCAGGGAGCTCAGGTAGGGATGCCCCGCCTGCCAGTAGGTCGGGTTCTTCTTCAGGGACAACACCGAGTTGTAGGTGTCGCTCACCACCTCGAACGGCCCCGCGCCGACGGGCGTCTTGGCGAAGGCCTTCTCGCCCATCTTCGCGATCGCCGTCGGCGAAGCGATCCAGTTCGGCGCCTGGCCGGGGAAGGCGCCGATGATCGGTGAGAAGGGCTTCGTCAGATTGAGCACGACCGTGTAGCTGTCTGGCGTGGTCACCGACGCCACCGGGAAGCTCGAGTCGCAGATGCAAGCGTTCTTCGGGTCCAGGTCCCGCCTGAGGTTGAAGGCGACGGCGGCGGCGTTGAACGGGGTGCCGTCGGAGAACTTCACGCCGTGGCGCAGGTCGATCTTCAACGTCTTGGCCCCGTCGGAGAAGGAGTAGCCGGTGGCCAGGTCCGGCGACACGGTGCCGTTGTTGTTCTGGGTGAAGAGGTCCCCGTAGATCGCATCCATGAAGGGGGCGTCGGCGAGATCCGAGGGGTCGGTGGCCGGGTCCAGCCCGCTGGCCCAGCTGGCGGCGTCCGAGGATTCGAGGACCGTCATCGCCCCGCCCTTCACCGGTGTCGCGCCCGGGATCGAGGCGCCCGCCGATCCGCTGCCGCCTAGGGCCGAGATCGTGCCCACGAGGGCCACTCCCAAGACTCCGGCGACGGCCCGCTTCCACCTGTGCATGCCCAGACCCCCATAACTTTGTCTGCCAGATTGTGCACCAGATTGTCCCGAGCGCGCCAGCATCTCACACGTGAGCACGATGAACCCGGACACCATTCGGCAACGGATTGTTTTGTCGGAGCGGTGACGACTGAGGCGATTCCCAGATATACGGTCAGAGATTCGTCGGGTGATTTCACGCGCCTCGCGGCCGCGCAGGTGGCGCAAGATAGCCTGCGCGGCATGCAGATCGGAGTGACGTACCCCCAGACCGAGCTCGGCGGGGATCCCGGAGTCGCGCGAGCCTACGCCGCCGGCGTCGAGGAGCTCGGCTACCGCTACCTCCTCGCCTACGACCACGTGGTCGGCGCCGACCCGGCCGTGCATACCGGTTGGGGGCGGGGTTACACCGTGCACACGACGTTTCATGAGCCGTTCGTGTTCTTCGGCTATCTGGCCGCCATCACGAACCTGGAGCTCGTCACCGGGGTCATCATCCTCCCGCAGCGCCAGACGGCCCTGGTCGCAAAACAGGCGGCCGAGGTGGACATCTTGAGTGGTGGGAGGCTGCGGTTCGGGGTGGGGCTCGGCTGGAACGCCGTCGAGTACGAGGCCCTCGACAAGGATTTCACGAACCGGGGGCGGCGGATCGAGGAGCAGGTCGCGCTGCTCCGCCGGCTGTGGAGCGAAGAGTCGGTCACCTTCGAGGGCACGTGGGAACGGGTGACGGGGGCCGGGATCAACCCGTTGCCGACCCAGCGGCCGATCCCGATCTGGTTCGGCGCCTCGTCTCCTGCCGCATGGCGACGGGTCGGACGCCTCGCCGACGGATGGTTCCCTCAGGTCCTGCCGGGGCAGGGTCTGGAAGAGGCGCGGGAGATCGTCGACACCGCGGCGACCGAGGCGGGGAGAGACCCGGCAACGATCCCCTTCGAGGGGCGGGTCCACTGGGCGCCCGAGGGTGGGACAGCAGCCGTGATCGACGTGGTCGGACGTTGGGAGGAGGCAGGAGCATCCCATCTGGCGATCAACACCATGGATTCGGGCCTGGCGACGGTCGATGACCACCTCTCCGTGCTGGCGGACGTCGCCAGGGGTCTCGGCCTCTCCCGCTCCTGAAGGGCGGGCCGGGAGGATGGTCTCCGAGCCTGTCGGCGGGACCGGGTAACTTCGGATGCCATGTCCGTCAGGTGGAAGGACCCAGCCGTCGGCCCTCCGTCGGGGACCGGCGACCGGACCGCGGACGCCTGGGAGGCCTATCGGGCCCGGGTCGCCGCCTTGCAGGCCGCCTACGACGCCCTCCCGCCGGGTACCCCGGTGCGCCTTGCCAAGAAGACGTCGAACCTGTTCCGACCCCGGGCCGCCACCCGGGTCCCGGGACTCGACGTGGCCGCCTTCGACGGGGTGATCGAGATCGACCCCGTGGCCAGGACGGCGGACGTCCAGGGGATGACCACCTACGAGCACCTGGTCGACGCCACCCTGCCGTTCGGCCTGATGCCGCTGGTGGTGCCAGAGCTGAAGACGATCACCCTCGGGGGCGCGGTCACCGGGCTCGGGATCGAGAGCTCGTCGTGGCGCAACGGGATGCCGCACGAGTCGGTGCTCGAATTCGACGTGCTGACCGGGTCGGGGGAGGTGCTGACCGTCGGGCCGGCGGGCGAGCACGCCGACCTGTTCGCCGGCTTCCCCAATTCCTATGGCACCCTCGGCTACGCGCTGCGCCTGAAGATCGAGCTGGAACCGACCCGTCCCTACGTCCACCTTCGCCACCTGCGCTTCGATTCCATCGCCGAGCTGGTGCCCGTGCTCGAGGCGGTCTGCCGCGACGGGGTCTGGGAGGGTGAGGCGGTTGCTTTCGTCGACGGGACCGTGTTCGGCCGCGACGAGCTGTACCTGACGCTCGGCTCTTGGGCCGGATCCGCCCCTTTTGCCAGTGACTACACCCGCTCCGGGATCTACTACCGCTCCATCCAGGCCCGCACCGAGGACTATCTGACCGTCCGGGACTACCTGTGGCGTTGGGACACCGACTGGTTCTGGTGCTCGCGGGCGTTCGGGGTGCAGCGGCCGTGGGTCAGGCGGCTGCTCGGCCCGGGGGTCCTGCGATCCGACACGTACTGGCGGATCCTCCACCTCGAGGAGCGCTTCGGTGTCAAGGCCCGGCTCGACCGCTGGCGGGGCCTGCCCGAGCGGGAGAGCGTGGTGCAGGACGTCGAGATCCCCGTCGGTCACCTGGCCGAGTTCGTCGACGGCTTCATCGAGACGATCCCGATCTCGCCGTTCTGGCTGTGCCCCCTGCAGATCCGCAGACCCGGCGCCCGTTCGGACCTGTACCCACTCGACCCGTCCGAGCTGTACGTCAACGTGGGGTTCTGGTCGACCGTGCCCCTGGCGGCAGGCAAGGACCGTGCCTGGCACAACCGCTGGGTCGAGGACGAGGTCGACCGGCTCGACGGGCGCAAATCCCTGTACTCGACGGCGTTCTACACCGAGGAGCGGTTCTGGGAGCTCTACAACGGACCCGCCTATCGGAAGCTGAAGGATCGCTACGACCCGGACGGGCGGTTGCTCGACCTGTACGCGAAGTGCGTGCAGAGTCGCTGACCGGGTCGTGACCGTGTTGACAAAGAGGAGGAGGTACGAGAGATGCCAGCACAGACGCCCCTAGCGCAGGTCATGGCGACGGTCGTGGGCCACGGGCTGCCGATCGCCTTCACCGCCTTCGACGGCAGTCGGGCCGGAGCTTCGGACCCGGTGACGACCATCGCCCTGCGGGACCCGCGCGCCCTGAACTACCTCGCCACCGCCCCCGGCGAACTCGGGCTCGCCCGGGCATACGTGTCCGGCTACCTCGACGTGGAGGGCGACACCTACACGACGCTGCGCCTGCTGGCCCGCGAGACGGTGGGCAGCCTGACCCCGCTCGAGCGCCTCTCGGTGCTGCGCCAGCTCGGCCCAAAGGTGTTGCGTCCCCTACCCCCGCCCCCCGAGGAGGTCCGCCCCGGGCTGTGGTGGGGCCTGCGCCACTCCCTCGCCCGTGACTCGCGTGCCATCAGCCACCACTACGACGTCTCGAACCGCTTCTACGAGTGGATCCTCGGCCCGACCATGGCCTACACGTGCGCGGTCTATCCCGGCCCGGACGCAACACTGGACGAGGCCCAGATCGAGAAGGTCGACCTGGTGTGCCGCAAGCTCGACCTGCAGCCTGGGCAACGGTTGCTCGACGTGGGATGCGGATGGGGGACGATGGTCGCCCACGCCGCCGAGCACTACGGCGTGAAGGTCCTCGGGGTGACCCTCTCCCGCCAGCAGGCCGAGTGGGGACAGAAGCACCTCGCCGACCGGGGCCTGACCGACCGGGCGGAGATCCGCTACCAGGACTACCGCCATGTCACCGAGACCGGCTTCGACGCCATCAGCTCGATCGGGCTCACCGAGCACATCGGGGCGGCGAACCTCCCCTCGTATGCGGCGTTCCTGCTGCGCAAGCTGCGACCGCAGGGGCGGCTGCTCAACCACTCCATCACCCGGCCGACGACCACGGCCTCGGTGAAGCGCACCGGGGGTTTCATCAACCGGTACGTGTTCCCCGACGGCGAGCTCGAGGGCGTCGGCAAGATCATCCAGGTCCTCCAGGACTCGGGTTTCGAGGTCCGCCACGAGGAGAACTTCCGCGAGCACTACGCCCGGACCTGCCTCGCCTGGTCGAAAAACCTCGACGCCCACTGGGACGAGGCGGTGGCGGAGGTGGGCGAGGGCCGCGCCCGCGTGTGGCGGCTCTATCTCGCCGGATCGAGCCTCGGCTTCGACCAGCGGCGGATCGAACTGCACCAGGTCCTGGCCGTCAAGACCACCGAGGGGCGGGCCGAGATGCCACTGCGGCTCGACTTCTCGAAGCGGCTGGCGCCCCTCGCCGGTGCCAGCGCCTAGTCGCGGACGTGCTGAGCATCAGTCGCTCATTTGCCCTACTTTCGACTTCCCGGGCTCGCAAATGCGACTTGACGCGGAGACCTCAGATGCCCGGGGCCGTGGCGAGGCGGCGGGCGATCGTCGCCCGGTCCGGCCAGCGGACCTCGGAGACGAACCGGAACCGCTCGAGCACCCAGATGATGGCCGCCGAGCTGTCGATCTCGAACAGCCGCACGCCGTGACGGGCGGATGTGGGCTCGGCGTGGTGGAAATTGTGCCAACTCTCGCCCATCGAAGGGATCGCCAACCACCAGACGTTCCGGCTGCGGTCCTTGGTCTTGAACGGGGTCCGCCCGACGATGTGGCAGATCGAGTTGATGGAGAACGTCACGTGGTACAGCAGTCCGACGCGCACCAGGCTGCCCCAGAAGAAGGCGGTGGCCGCCCCCTGCCACGACCAGGACCACAGGCCACCGACCAGGGGTGGGGCCAGCATCGAGATGATCACCCACAAGGGAAAAGCCCTCGAGAGCGCCCTGATGGCGCGGTCTTTCACCAGATCGGGGGCGAACTTCGCCGTCGATGTCTGCTCTGGATCGAACAGCCATCCGACGTGGGAGTAGAAAATCCCCTTGACCAGGGCACGAACCGAACGGCCATAACGCCAGGGTGAATGAGGATCGCCTTCATGGTCCGAGAACCGGTGGTGTTTGCGGTGGTCGGCGACCCAGCGGAGGATCGGCCCCTGGATTGCCATCATGCCGCACACGGCGAGGACCAACTGCAGCCACCGCTGCG
>WQVT01000094.1 GCA_009785715.1 Acidimicrobiaceae bacterium
CCAGCAGGGGCACGATCTAGACGTAGAGCTCAGAGCTCTGGGGCGGAGAGTGCTCACCTGCTGACGGCTCGGATGACCAAGCCTCACCGAACCAATCACCGAGGCGGCCGACCCCCATTAGGGTCGGCCGCCATGGACCTCAGCGGGCGTGTGGCGTTGGTGACCGGCGGATCGGGCGTGCTCGGGGAGGCGCTGGCGCGGGCGTTCGCCGCCGAGGGGACCAGCGTGGCGCTCACCTACGTCGGGGAGCGGTCCCACGCCGAGGAGGTCGCAGCCTCCCTGCCCGGCGGCACCTCGGCGGCGTTCCATCTCGACCAGTCCGACGCCGAGATGGTCGCCGCCGTCGTCGCCGAGGTGGTCGCCCGCTACGGGCGCCTCGACATCCTGGTCAACAACGCCGCCTGGAACTGGTGGGTGCCCTTCCCCGACCTCGACGCGATGACGCCCGAGATCTGGGACCGGATCCACGACACCAACCTCCGCGGGCCGTTCCTCTTGTCGCGGGCGGCGGCACCCGCGCTGAAGGAGGCCAAGGGCCGGATCGTGAACATCGCCTCGATCGCCGCCCTTGGCCCGGGGGGCAGCTCCATCGCCTACGCGACCTCGAAGGCGGGCCTGGTCCACCTGACCCGCTGCCTGGCGGTCGCCCTCGCCCCCGACGTCGCCGTGAACTGCGTCGCCCCCGGGATGATCGCCGGCAGCCGGATGGTCTCCCGATACCCGGAGAGCATCCTCCGGGCCGTGCCGGAGCGGGCGTTGCTCGGCCGTCCCGGCACGGCGGAGGACATGGCCGAGCAGGTCCTCGCCTTCTGCCGGTCGGATTCGGTGACCGGTCAGGTGGTCGCCATCGACGGGGGCCAGACCCGGGCCGCCAACTGAGGGAGGCGGTCTACAGCTCGGCAGGCTCCGGCGGCTCGAGGGGACGCGCCGAGATGTCCGAGGCGCTGCGGAGCTTGATCTCCCGGAGGAAGAAGGCCAGGACGAAGCTGATGATGGCCCCGGGGACCGCCCACAGGTAAGCGTGGTCCATGCCGTGGGTGTAGGCGTAGAGGGGCCCGAGCCGCCCCCCGTGCCTCGCGATCTCGTGGGTCAGCGCGTTGCGCTCGGACTCGATCAGGATCGCGCCCAGCACCGACGCGCCGACCGCCCCGCCGAGGGTCCGGAAGAACATCACCGCGGAGGTCCCGACGCCCATCTCGCTCTGCGGCAGCCCGTTCTGCACGGCGACGACCAGCATCTGCATGAACAGGCCGAGCCCGAAGCCGGCCAGGAACAGCATCCCGGAGAAGACCCAGAAGCTGGTCGTGACCGTCAGGAGGGAGAACAGGAAGATGCCGACGACGAGCACGCCGTTGCCGGCGACGATGAACACCTTGTAGCGCCCCGTCTTGGTCATCAGCCGGCCGGAGGCGATCGAGGTGATCAGCATCCCCGCCAGCATCGGCAGGAGGCGCAGGCCGGACACGGTCGGCGAGACGCCCCGCACGGTCTGCATGTACTGGGGGAGGAAGATGATCGCGCCGAGCATGATCGCCCCGGTGAGAAACGTCAGCGCCAGGGAAACGCTGAAGACCGGGTTGCGAAACAGCCGCAACGGCAGGATCGGCTCGGCGGCGTGCTTCGCCTCCCACCAGAGGAAGGCGCCGACGAGCACGAGGCCGACCGCTCCATAGACCATCGCCGCCGTGGTCAGCGAGGCGTGCTCGCCGGCGGTCTGGACCCCGACCAGGAACAGCGCCACGCCCGTGACCAGCAGGACGGCACCCGTCCAGTCGATCTGGGCGCGCTTCGCCTGGTGGTCGAGGTGCAGGACGCGGTTGATCACCACCAGCGCCACCACACCGATCGGCAGGTTGACGTAGAAGACCCACCGCCACGAGGCCTCGTCGACGAGGAACCCGCCGATCAGTGGCCCGAGAACGCTGGCCGCCCCGAAGACGCCGCCGAAATAGCCCTGGTACCGGCCCCGTTCCCGGGGCGGGATCACGTCCCCGACGATCGACAGGGCGAGTGCCATCAGGCCGCCGGCGCCGAGGCCCTGGATGCCCCGGAAGACGATCAGCTGGTACATGGAGCCGGCGAGGCCCGACAGGGCGCTGCCGGCCAGGAACAACACGATCGTGAACTGGAAGATGCGCTTGCGCCCGAAGAGGTCGCTGATCTTGCCGTAGAGGGGAGTGGTGACCGTCGAGGTCAGCAGGTAGGAGGTGACCACCCAGCTGTAGAGGTCGGGGCGGTGGAAGTCCCGGCTGATGGTCGTCAGCGCCGTGGAGACGATGGTCTGGTCCAGGGCGGCGAGCAGCATGCCGAGCATGAGCCCGGACATGATCACGAGGATCTGCCGGTGGGTGTAGCCGGTGCCGGCGGTCGGAGAGGACACCGGCCGGGTGGTGGTCATCGGTGCCGCTCGCCTCCGCCCCCCACTCGGTGCAGTAGACCGGCACGCAGGGTGGCAGCTTCGGCGGTCACGGGGCCAAGGCTAGGCCGTCCCCCCGTCTTCCGGCGAGTCTGTCAATCCCGCAGATGGGGCACGCGATCCCTTGAATGGGGCCAGAAATGCCGACCATGCGGGGTCGCATGCCGGTGGCCGGCGGAGAGGGACCGGTACCCTTTGGGCCATGTGTGGGATCGTCGCCGTCCTCGCCCGCCCCGCCACGAGGGTGGCCCCCGACGCGACGTTGCTGCTGGCGGACCTGCAGCGGGCGAGCGGCGACGTGCAGCGGGGCTGGAAGGAGCTGGCGGCGGGCGACCCCGGTGCGATCGGCACGCTGGAGGCGGCGGCGGAGACCCTCGAGGCCGTCGACACCGCCCTCCGTGGTGTGCCGGGCCTGCGGTCCCTCCTCCCCGGCCAAGGGGTCCCGAGCATCCCGCTCGTCGACCGGATCGCCGACGCCGTCCGGACCGCCGCCACGCTGGTGGGTACCGCGGAGACGGCGCTCGATTCCGGCCGGGTCACCGTCGCCCTGGACCAGGCGGATGCGCTCAACGCCGTCCTCCTGCGCCTGAAGGACCTCACCTGGGCGATCTTCCGGGACCGGGTGGGCATGGCACGCGCCGTGGCGGACCTCGCCGGCGCTGGCGGTGACGGCCCCCGGAGCGACGGTCCCCGGAGCGACGGTCCCCGGAGCGATGGCCCTCTCAGCGACGGCCCTCTTGGCGACGGGGCCCTGGCGGTGCTTTGGGCCATCCAGGTCGCCCTCGCCTCGCTCGACCGCCTCGAGGTCAGGGGGCGGGACTCGGCGGGCCTGCACGTGCTGATCCGGGGGCACGGTCTGGACCTCGACGACCCGAACGTGGCCGGAATGCTCGCCGAGCGCGAGGCCGACCCCCTGTTCGTCTCCCGCGCCGTGCGCTGCGCCGGCGGCTGCCTGAGCCTGGTCTACAAGACGGCGGCGGAGATCGGCGAGCTGGGCGATAACGTCGCCGCCCTGCGGTCGAGCATCCGCACCGACCCGCTCCTGGCACGGGTGCTCCGGAACCCGGGCCTCGAGGTGACGGTCCTCGGCCACACGCGCTGGGCGAGCGTCGGGATCATCTCCGAGCCCAACGCCCACCCCCTCAACTCGGACCGCCTCGACGACTCCACCGCCCCGTACGTGACGGCCGCCCTGAACGGGGACGTCGACAACTACCTGGAGCTGCGGCTCTCCGAGGCGCTCGACCTGCCCGCCGAGGTCACGACCGACGCCAAGGTGATCCCCACCCTGATCTCCAAGCGCCTGGCCGAGGGGCTGGCGCCGGAGGAGGCGTTCAACCAGACGGTTGCCCGCTTCGAGGGGTCGGTGGCCGTCACGGCCTCGCTGGCGGATACCCCCGATCAGCTGCACCTGGCGTTGCGGGGGTCGGGACAGGCCCTGTTCGTCGGCCTCGCCGAGGACGCCTTCGTCGTGGCGAGCGAGGCCTACGGATTGGTGGAGGAGACCTCGAGGTACCTCCGCATGGACGGGGAGGCCACCCAGGGCCAGACCATCGTCCTCGACCGGGCCGACGCAGGCACGCTCGAGGGGATCGCGCGGTTCCGCTACGGGGGCGGGGCACTCCCCGTGGGTCCCGGCGAGGTGAAGCAGGCCGAGATCACCACCAGGGACATCGACCGGGCCGGCCACGCGCATTTCCTGCTGAAGGAGATCGGCGAGGCCCCCCGTTCGTTCCGCAAGACCCTGCGGGGGCGGGTGGTGCCCGGCGAGGTCGGCTGGGAGGTCCGCCTCGGCCCCGACACCATCCCCCCGGCGCTCGTCGACGCCCTGGCCGCCGGCACCATCCGCCGGGTGGTGGTCATCGGGCAGGGAACGGCCGCGGTGGCGGGCCAGGCGGTCTCGGCGGCCGTCCGTCGCTGCCTTTCCGGGCGGGACGGCCTCTCCGGGCGTCCCGCGGTCGAGGTCATGGCGATGCCCGCCACCGAGCTGTCCGGCTTCGGGCTCTCCGACGACATGGCGGACACCCTGGTGGTGGCGGTCAGCCAGTCCGGCAGCACCACGGACACGAACCGCACCGTGGACCTCGTGCGCGGCCGCGGGGCGCATGTCGTCGCGGTGGTCAACCGCCGCAACAGCGACCTTGCGGCCAAGTCCCACGGCGTCCTGTACACCTCCGACGGCCGGGACATCGAGATGAGCGTGGCGTCGACCAAGGCGTTCTACGCCCAGGTGGCCGCCGGGTGGCTGCTCGCCCTCGGGCTGGCCCGTGCGGGCGGCGCCCCCGCCCCCGACGAGGACCACCTGCTCAGTGCCCTCCGGGACCTGCCCGACTTGATGGAGGAGGTCCTCGCCCAGTCGTCGCGGATCGGGGAGATCGCCGCCCGGCTCGCACCTTCCCGCCGTTCCTGGGCGATCGTGGGGTCCGGGCCGGAGCGTGTGGCGGCCGCCGAGGTCCGCATCAAGCTGTCCGAGCTCTGCTACAAGGCCATCGCCTGCGACGCCACCGAGGACAAGAAGCACATCGACCTGTCGTCGGAGCCCATGATCCTGGTGTTCGCCGGCGGCCTTTCGGGGCCCAACGCCGACGACGTCGCCAAGGAGGTGGCGATCTACAAGGCGCACAAGGCGGCGCCCGTGGTGGTGGCATCCGCCGGCGAGGGGACGCGCTTCACGGCGGCGCTCGATGTGATCGAGGTGCCCCGCGCCGACGCCGACCTGGCGTTCGTGCTCTCGGCCATGGCCGGCCACCTCTTCGGCTACCACGCCGCCCTCGCCATCGACGCCCAGGCCCTCCCGTTGCGCGAGGCGCGAGCGGCGATCGACGAGGCGGCGGCCGGTGGCCTGGACGTCGACGGCGAGGCGGTGCTCGCCAACCTGGCGCCCGTCTTGTCGACGATCAGCGGCGATCTGCTGGCGGAGCTGCGTTCCGGCCGCTACAACGGTCATCTCGACGTTGCTACGGCCCTCGACGTCATCAGCCTGATGCGCTTCGCCACCGGAGCGTCCCCCCTCGAGGCGTACCAGACGGAGATGGGCAGGGTCGGTACCCCGTCGGTGGTGGTCTCCGACCTCTACGACACCCTCACCGCCGGCATCGACCAGCTGACGCGTCCGATCGACGCCATCAAGCACCAGGCGAAGACGGTCACCGTCGGCATCTCGCGCAGCGAGGACGCCCTGTTGCGACTGCGGCTCGTCAAAGAGACCCTCTCCGCCGGCCCCTCCCCGGACCAGCTCGGGTACCGGGCGATGCGCACCCTCGCCGCCCTCGACGCCGCCGTGGAGGAAGTCCTGGGCTATACCCGCTACGGCATAGCCTGGACCACTGCCCTGCCGGGGACGACGGCCGGCCCGACGATCTGGGTGGTGGAGCAGGGCGGAATGGCACGCGACCTCGTGTCGCGCACGGGAACCGATCACCGCCTGCGGGGCACCAAGCACCGCGCCGCGGACGAGCGCGAGGTGACTGTCGCACGGGGGCGCAGCGACGGCCGCACCGTGGTGATGGTCCCCGAGACGCGGGGGACGGAGGTGACCGGGATGACGCTGCTGCACGTTCGTTTCGCCGACGTGCTCGACGCCGAGGTGGCGAGGGAGGTGCTCGGCGGCTACCGGGACCGGCTCGTGGCCCTGGCCGACGCCGTGACCGAGACGGAGCACACCTTCGACGAGAGCCGTCTCGGTGTCGTGCCGATCGTCGAGCTGTTGACCGTCCCCGTCTACGTGCTGGCGGAGCGGTGGTGGCAGCAATGACCTTCCCGAGCACTCGGAGTTGGTCAAAATAGGCTCGATGCAGGCCAGTCCCGAGCGCTCCGCCGGAATCGGTCGCGCCCGGAACCCCGGAGCCGGGCGGTGATCCCCGTCGTAACACCCGAGCAGATGGCCGGAGTCGACGCAGCCGCCACCGAGCCCGTCGAGGTCCTGATCGGCAGGGCGGGCGCCGCGGTGGCGACCGCCGCCCGCCGACGGCTGTCCGGCACGTACGGGGCCCGGATCGTGGTGGTCGCCGGGAAGGGCAACAACGGGGCGGACGGTCGCGCCGCCGCCCGGCTCCTGCGCGGCCGGGGCGCCGCCGTCGCTGTGCTCGAAGCCGCGGATCTTGGGCCCGGGGAACGCCTCCCGCCGGCCGACCTCGTCATCGACGCCGCCTATGGCACGGGTCTGCGCGGTGCCTACGCCGCTCCGGACCCGGGCGGCTCGCCGGTCCTCGCCGTCGACATCCCCTCGGGTGTTTCGGGCCTGACCGGCGAGGTCGCGGGGGAGCCGGGCGCCGTCGTCGCCGATGCGGTGGTTGCCGATGCGACCGTGACCTTCGCAGCCCTGAAGCCCGGCCACCTGCTCGGCGAGGGCCCGGACCGGGCCGGCGCCCTCGAGGTCGCCGACATCGGGCTCGGCCCGCTCGTGGCGGAGGTTGCGGACACGTGGCTCGTGACCGACGCCGACGTGATCGCCGGCCTGCCCCGCCGGCCCAGGGAGGCCCACAAGTGGCAGAGCGCCCTGCGCGTGATCGCCGGGTCCCCTGGGATGACCGGCGCCGCCTGGCTGGTCTCGACTGCGGCCATGCGGGCCGGAGCCGGCTATGTCCGTCTCGGCGTGCCGGGCGCGGAGCCCGGCGACACGGGGCTGCCCCCGAGCGAGATCGTGGTCACGTCCCTGGCCGGCGGCGACTGGGTGGACGCCGTGCTGTCCGACCTCGGCCGGTTCGCCGCCCTGGTGGTGGGCCCCGGCCTCGGGAGCTCGGGCCAGGGCGCCGGCGGCGTCCTCGGCGCTTCGAGCGCCGTCGGGAGGCTGGTCAGGTCGGCCCCCGTCCCGGTGATCATCGATGCCGACGGGCTGAACGCCCTTGGAAGCCTCGATGCGCTCGCCGAGGTGACGGCCGGGAGGGACCGGCCGACCGTGATCACCCCCCATGCCGGCGAATACGCACGTCTGGCCGGGGGGCCTCCGTCCGCCGACCGGTTCGAGGCCGTGCGCGACGCCGCCTGGCGCTCGGGCGCCGTCGTGCTGCTGAAGGGGCCGGTGACCATCGTGGCCGAGCCGTCCGGCCGGGTGCTCGTCGCCACGGCGGGATCCTCCCGTCTGGCCAGCGCCGGCACCGGTGACGTGCTCTCGGGTGTGATCGGGGCGTTCCTTGCCCGGGGCCTACCCGGCGCGGAGGCGGCGGCGTTCGCCGCCCACGTGCATGGCCGGGCGGCAGCGGCCGGACGGGCGGAGGGGCTCGTCGCGCCGGACCTGCCGGACCTGGTCTCGGCCTGGCTGTCCCGGGCCGCCACCAACCCGGCACCGGCGGGCGGATCGGAGAACTGGTACGGGGAGGTGGCGGATTGAGCGGGCCATGGCGGGATCCACGGCTGTCGGATCCAGCAGCGGGGGAGGGCAACGCGGG
>WQVT01000095.1 GCA_009785715.1 Acidimicrobiaceae bacterium
ATCGCCTGTCAATGCGCGATCGCGCTCACCGTATCGGGCCCACCAGCAAGCCCGACCGGTGAGCTGACCGGGCGCCCATAACAACATCCCACCCGCATCCCGAGGACTGCCACCTATCGCCGGGTCCAGGGGTCCCTGCACATCGGCCAGTTCTATCCAGGATCACTCCGATCGGGCGGGTCGTGGCTCGTGTGGTGCTTGGTCTTCAGCGAGCAGTGGGCGAAGCAGCGCTGCTTGACGCTCTCGCTCCTTCTCGGAGACAGCGGCCGCCTCCGCGTGCCAGTAGTCGTCCCCGGGAAAGCGTGGCGCGATATGGAAGTGGAGGTGATTGATCTCTTGCCCGGGCGGGCCGTTGTTTTGGCGAATTGTCGTGCCCGTCGCGTCTGCGGCCTGCTGGACGGAGCGGGCGGTGTTACGGACTCGCTCAAGAAGCGGGCCAAGGTCTGCATCAGGCACGTCGTAAAGGTTCGGCACGTGAGTTCGGGTTGCGAGCAGCACACACCCCTGGTTCCTCGCCGGCTGGAGGCGGGCCGGAAAGACGACGACTAGATCGTCTTGAAACGCGACGGGGCCAAGCTCGCCGAGCACCTCTCGACACAAGATGCAGCTCATGGCCGACCATTCTGCACCGTCTGCCTGAAACTTCAGCCGGCGGCTCGGCGTGCCTCTTGCTCGACTCGATCTCGGTAGCTGTGCCACCAGGCGGTGTCGTGATCCGGGACGTTGCTGTCCCAGGTGGCGTATCCGACCTGGCCGTCGAGCAGCTCGCGGACAACGTCGGCGTGGCCAGCGTGACGGCAGGTCTCGGTGGTCACGTGCACCAGGATCCGTCCCAGGGTCACTGGCTGGTTCCCCCACCACGGCACCTTGCCCGGACTGTCCAGGTCGAGCGCTTCGATCGTCTCATCGGCCGAAGAGCACGCCCGGCGGTAACCGGCAACGATGTCCTCCCTGGACTCATCGGCGCGGGCGAACATGTCTGCGTTGCCTTCCACGTTTTCGTCGAACCACGGGTTCGCCTGGTCGCTCGAGCGGTCGAACACCGTCTGGAAGTAGCCGAGCTCCCCGCAGGTCAGATGCTTCACCAACCCCAGCAGATTGGTGCCCGTCGACACCAAGGGGCGGCGGACGTCGTACTCGGTAAGGCCGTCCAGCTTCCAGACGACTGCGTCTCGGGCAGTCTGCAGGTATTCATGGAGGATCTCCTTCACAGCCATGAAGTTAGCCAGGGAACACAAACATCCATCCACCCGCCTACGCTCGAGTGTGACCATCTCGCCCTACGTTGCTGCTATCCGAGAACGGATCGGCAGGGATCTCCTGCTTCTCCCGACGGTGGCTGTGCTGCCCGTGGACGGAGAGGGTCGGATACTCCTGGTGCGCCACACCGACACGGGGCGTTGGGCGACGATCGGCGGGAGTATCGAAGTTGACGAGTCCCCACAAGATGCCGCCGTGCGAGAGACAAAAGAGGAGGCGGGGGTAACGGTCGGTCTTACTCGGCTGTTGACCGCGGTTGGCGGTTCGGACTGTCGCCTCACCTACTCCAACGGGGACCAGGTCGCTTGCGTGGCGATCGTCTATCAGGCCAGGGTCCTGTCCGGACAACCGTCTCCTGACGGGGACGAGACGTTCCAGGTTGGCTGGTTCCGACCGGACGAGGTTCTCGACCTGGATCTCGACGGCATCAACCGCGAGCTGCTGCACTCCGCCCTCCCCTCCTTGGGTAAGCGACTGCCCCTAAACGCCACTGGCAAAAAGACCGACATGACTGACCCGGTACGCCGGCTTGAAGGCGCGTTACCGTCCGACGGTAGGGACGATCCAGAATGGGCGATCAATATCCGAGCGGATTCGGTCGAACCGCCAGAACGACGACGTCACGAGCTATATGTGGCCTTCGGCCCGATACCCCCGCATGACACTCCCCATTCGACCTCCAATTCGTCAGACCCGGCGATGTCAAGGCTGCCGTCCATGACTTCAACAAGACCGACCGACCCGTTTTTCGAAGTAGTCACCCGCCGAACTGGGCCAATCGCTTGCACAACGGCGTCTGTACGCGCTCTTCCGCGAATGCACGCATCGAACGTCGTCTCCTGCGCGTCAACCAGATGCGCTCCGACCCTGAACACGTTATGGCCAGCCGGCGAGACTTCGCGGTTGTCCGGTTCGAAGGGCGTCGAGTCATCAGCAAGCGCAATATCGGAGCCCGAGAGCAACCCCTCGCACATAGCCTTCCCCGCCTCAATGGAGACTCCGCTGCTCAGGAAGCGCACACCGTGCAACTCCTCTGACAGAGAGCTCGCCAACCGAGCGCACCGCAGCACGTTGGCTCGGACCGACTCTCGCGATGAGATGTCGAGGGGCAGGAAGCTCGATGAGTCGTCCTTGGCGTGGAACACCGGGTTACGAGCCAGATTCCAGATGGACTGGTAGAGCTCATCGATGCCACCTGGGTCGAGTTCGCGGAGAATGGTCGGAACGTCGATCCGTTCATAAACAAGGCGCAATGCTCTTGCCAGCCACACGCCCTCCCCCTCTCTGTTCTTTCGGGGCGCAACTTCGTGAAGAAGGGACTCAAGGGCCAAGTAGAGGTTGCGAAACGCATCGAATAGGTCATCCGAAGCCTGACTAAGTCGAAAGTACCGAAGCGCTCGGTGCCACTCGCCGAATGGGGGTGATATCACCAAGTTGCCATCTGGCTCGGTGAAGGAGCCGCCCACCGTCGCTCGAACCTGAAAAGGGTACGAGAGGTTCAGGCGAAGAACGATGCTTTGACCATCGCGAAGCCACGTGCCATGAAAGGCGTCGACATCATCCACATTGACGGCGACGACTCCGGTTGCCGCAAACAAGTCGAGCGCCTGGTTCGCACTTTCGATCGCCTGAGATACAAGCTCAGAGTGGCCGAGGTCCGGCAGGTTTCTGACCCGCGATGGCCCGGACTCCCTTCCGGATCTCAGCTTCCGAACCATCGCGTAACGTGATGAAGCCCGAAGCCCGAGGTCGCTTGGTTATCGGCAGAAGGCATCCAGGCGAGAAAGCCTTCCACAAGGGCAACTGGGCAAAGCTAGGCACTGCATCATTATGCAACCCCGTGACCACTGGTGCCGAGCGACAGGGGGCCGTAGAACGTGCGACCAGTAGCTACCGACACCACCGATGGCGACAACGAAGAGGCAACTCCCGACGTCCCATTCGACTGGACAGGGCCCAAGGGACCTCTCCCCTAAGGTCCAGCGGCATCGAGGAAGATCCTGCCCCTGATCGCCGGCTCCTGGGCAGCTTTGGGCGCTCCACGAAGGTGGTTGGCCGGGTACATCCGAGTGAAGTACATATTATTTGTTGGTTCGGCGGAGAGATCAGCCGAATTCGCTGTAGAGGTTCGCAAGGCGTTGGAATGCCGGTTTGGGGGTGTAGTCGTCCCGGAGTATGCCGAACTGGTGGAACAGGTCGTCCTTGTAGCTGTCAGCATCTCGAAGGGTGAACAGCTCCCAGTGCGTGACGTTGAGTCCACCTCGGGCCGCGTGCACGGAGCGCACCATGGTTTCGAGAGCGTCGGCCTGGCGTTCGGGGTAGCGGGTCGAGCCGGTCGGCCAGCCGTTCTCGCAGATATGGATCGGGACTTGTGAGCCGAGCCCGATTGGCTCGAGGACCCGTTCCCGGAAGACCCGCAGCACCAGGCCGACTGCCTCGCCGAGCCGTTCGAGGCTCATGGGCGGGCCCGGGCGAAACACGTCGGGGTACATGTCTATCCCGGCGTAGTCCACTGCGGCCGGGAAGTCTTGGCCCCCGAGCTGGCGAACCTGGGGCCACAAAGAACACTCGCCGGGGTGAGGATCGAACGTGACGGCGAAACCGACCTCGACCGTGGCCCCGAGCTCACGTTTGAGTGTCGCGGCTCGGAGCATTCCTCGTACGAGGGCTTCGGCGACGCGGGGGAAGTCGCCGTCGGCGGCGCCCGGCATCGAGGTGAGATCGGCCTCACTGGTGATCTGCAGCGTCGAGAACCGGCCTCCCCATCGGGAGATCGTCTCGCTCACAAGGGTGAGCCACCCGTCGACATTTGCGGTCCGATCCCGATAACACAGCACCATGTCGAGATCCCAGGGTTGGGCCGCCCACCAGGCCATATGGTCAAGGCATGCTCGCATGGAGTGCGCTCCGGTCCAGCCGACGTACATGCGGACCAACCACGGTCGCCCCCGGCCCGCCAAGCGTTCGAGGGCGGCGGATATCTGTTCGAGGTCGTCGGCAGGGCCCGTCGCCACACCCTCAGGGGTGCCGGCGGCCCCTAGCGGAAACACCCCAACCCGCAATCTCGTCGGACTGTCGGCCAGGTGGGTCGTTGAGCTGTCTATCTGTGCGACTCTCGGCATCACTTTGCCTTGTCGTTGAGCCTCACCCGCCCGGACCGATCTGGACCCGGGGCGACCATCTTCTGTACCGCCTGACGAGTCACACCCAACTCCCTGGCCAGATCAGCTTGTGAGAAACCCTCGGCTAGCAAGGCTTCGATTAGCTTGCGGCGCTGGCCGGCCAACGCCTGTACAGCCAGGGCTTGTTCAATAGCGGCCGCTCGAACTTGCTTCAGATCCTCGAGGAGCTTGGCGTGAGCCGCTGCTTCGACATGCTTGACCATGCGTCCCACTATGACAACCCCGGGTTGTCGTGCCAACCCCTAGTTGTCAAGGCTCCGGCTGCCCAAGGCCCCCTCTTCTGAGCCCGGGGCCAGCGATAGGCGCAACTACACACTGAAGGTGCTCTCACTACAAGGATTCCAGGTGACATTTACGGCTGACGCACGGCATCGCACTGTCCCCTAGCGGCGGCCACAATTCCCAGGGCGCCGTCCCAGATCGCCGGATGGTGGTTTCGAGACTGGCTTGCTCGTAGGGGCCGCCATTTCCTACCGATAGGTTGCGTGCTGTGAGCGACGGGAAGACTGCCAGGGGGGTCGGCAAGGAGGCGGACCGACCGCCTGTCCGTCGGATGGTCGATCTGCCTACTCAACAAGCCGAACTTGCCGGGAGAGGGCTCGACTCCTGGCGGGAGGGCCGCCTCGATGAGGCACAGGGGTACCTGGAGCGGCTCCGACAGTTGGCGGCATCAGACCATGAGCTCAGTGGGATGTTCCACGCGCTGCACCTGCTGGCCTGTGTTGCTTTCAGCCGTGGGGACTTGGTGAACTCTCGCAAGCTCCACCAAGAGGTGCTGGATATGAGCGGGGACCTGGGATTCCTGGGCGGTAGCGGCTCATCGTTGTTCGACCTGGGTGTGATCGATCGGCTGGAGGGGGATCCGATTTCTGCCCGCCGACGTTTCGAAGCCGCCCGGGAAGCGTATGCAGCCGGCGGCTATGACGATCGGTTGGCGGTCGTCGACCGAGCGCTGGAAGGGCTTGACTGACCGGGCTCCGCCTAGGTCTGTCCGTGGCGGGTGTTTCCCTCTTCCTTCCTCGGCGACTCAGTCTGCCTTCTCCTACTCTCGTATCGTGAAGCCCGCTGACGTCTTCGAGGTTCTCGCCCTAGCTTTTTCCACCGGCGAGCTCGACGAAGCCGGCCCTCTGTTCAGACCGGACTACTTCGACCACCAGCAACTCGAAGGCTCGGATCTCAAGGGGCCTGAGGAGTTCACCGCAGTGGTGACTGGCGCGCGGCGCAGCCTCGACGACCTTGCCGTTCGTGTGAGGAGTCCGGTCACCCGAGCGGACGATCTGGCGGTCGCGGTGCTGGGCTGGCGTGGCCGGGACCGCAGTGGCGCTCTCGTCGAGCGCGAGACCGTCGAAGTCCTGCGGCTCGATGTGTCGGGAAGAATTGTTGAGCACTGGGGCTTGGAGATCCGCCGCGCCCTCACCGGAGCTGAATGATCGAACCGTTCTGGTGTCTGGATTCACCGCTCGATGATCTCAGCGCCGCCTACGAACTGGCGCCAGACCGGAGCCTCCCCGAGACCCTCCCGGGCAGAGTCGGTAGTTCCAGACCTCAGCAGAGCGCGTCCCATAACCCACCTGCACGTGTGCTCCCAGCACTGCCACCAAACGCCGGGTCGGTGTGTCTCGGTAGCACTGTAGCGGGCTCGATTTGAGCGCCTGCGCTTGGAGTCGTGAGTATCGCTGGGGACTCAGGTATCGGGCGTCGCCGCATCCAATCGGTGCCGAACCTCCGACGGATTCACGTCGAGAGCGGCCAGCAGTACCGCTGCGGGATCGGGGGGTTCGAGAGTGAGGATCTGAGCCAGCACCTGGGGGGCTGTGACCTGGAGCCTCCGACGGTTGGGCTTGGACGCTTCCTCCAGCACTTTCTTTGCCGAGGGCGTGAGGCGGAGGCGATCCTTTTGCGCAACCTCTCTGAGCCTCGGCTTCTTCGGCACAGGGCGCATTGGCAGCTCGGGAGCGTCGGCGCCGGACCCCAGGCCCAGGGCACCCAGGGCTTCGTGATCAAGCGCTTCGAGGGCTTGGCGGGCTTGCTGCAGGTTCACGCCTAACACGGCATCGATCGAGGGATCCTCTAACAGAGCGAGCAAGAGATGATCGGTGCCAGTTCGGCGATCACCTCGGCGACGAGCTTCCTCGCTGGCCTGCAAACAGAGGGCCCAGACGTGAAGGACCTCTGGTACAACGGATTCGGTAGTCATGGTCACTCCTTGTTGTATTTGGTGTGCACGGACTGGCGGGTGACGCCCAAGGCGTCTCCGATCTGCTGCCATGACCATCCCTTTTCCCGGGCGGCCGCGACATGTCTCGCCTCGACCCTCTCAGCCAGGCGATGCAGCGCGAGCGAGGCGCGTAGCCCAATTGCCGGGTCATCTGACGCGAGATTCAGCTTAAGATCCTCGACATCCATGGATGTCAGTTTAGACTGACATGAGCAATATGTCAACCTAAACTGACACGGCAGGTCGCCACACCGACGGACAAGGCTTGACGGCCGGCGCAAGCGGTCGGGATGGCTCCCTCGGATTGTCCGCCCGAGCAACCGGCGGACCGTCCAGCCCGGCGAATCTGCCGTCCGATGGGTGCCCCAAAATGCGCGAGCCGCATCACTCGTGACCCTGCCACCGATCGCCGGGTCCGGGCGGGCGAGTCGTGGGTAGTAGATCTGGGAGTCCCTCGGAATGCGGGCTGGCCAGGGGCTTATTCAAGGAGGGTGGCGCCGTGAGCCGCATAGAGCTGTCGCATGCGGGCCGGACTGCGGTCGTCGGTTGCGTGGATCGCCTCGATGAGCCCGAACGTCTGGGCGCCCATGACGAGCAGGTATCGAGTGGGGTTGGGAGACGGGTTCCAGAAGGTGTGCGGGACCTCGCCTGGCACGATCACCGCGCCGCCAGCCGTGATCTCCTGCACCTGTTCACCAACTTGGACCCGCAGTGTCCCCTCGAGCACATACCAGGCTTCGTCTTCTCCGTGCTTGTGCAGCGGTGGTGCCTGATACAGGTGCTCCTCTCCAGGGTTGCCCTGCGCCGTCCACTCCGCCAGCACGAGTCGGGAGCCAGCCGGGGCTAGGGCAGTTCCAGCGAGCCGTTGAGCAGCCGTGTCCGGCGTGGTCATGATCGGTGCCTCCAAGGCGATCGGCGGTGGACTGGTTCGCGATCGTAGAAGCACCCTTCCCGGCGGAGTCGGCTCATTCTCGCCCTACCACTCGCCGGCCCACACCCGGCGTTACGTTGGGGATCAGCGCAGCGTGCCGCCCGCTCACCCCTGCCGGATGTTCACGTCGGATCAGATCCAGGCGATGGCCGACGGGCTCGGAGCCCACGCCCTGGCCATGTCGGCAAGCAACTGGCTCTC
>WQVT01000096.1 GCA_009785715.1 Acidimicrobiaceae bacterium
GGTAGCGAGGATGTACCGCTTCTCCCCGTCGTGGTAGTGGAGCAGTGCAATCCGGGCGTTGCGGTTGGGGTCGTACTCGATGGCCGCGACGGTGGCGGGGACACCGTCCTTGTTGCGCTTGAAATCGATGATCCGGTACTGCTGCTTGTGACCACCGCCCTTGTGCCTGGCGGTCTTGCGGCCGTAGGAGTTGCGGCCCCCGGTGCCGGGGCGCGGGGCGACGAGGCTCTTCTCCGGGCGGGTCTTCGTGATCTCGGAGAAGTCCGAAACCGTCTGGAACCGGCGACCGGCGCTGGTGGGTTTGCGCTTGCGGAGTGGCACGTCAGTGCCCCCTGTGGGGCTGCGCCCCACGCCCATCGTCGATCGGCGAGCTGGCGCTCGCTCGATCGACCTGATCTACTCGCTTCGCTCGCATATCAGTTCCCCTCGAGGATCGGGATGGTGTGGCCCTCGGCCAGCGTGACGAAGGCGCGCTTGGTGGACGCCCGGCGACCGTAGGTGCCGGTGTTCCGGGTCCTCTTGCGCTTGCCCTGGCGATTCAGCGTGTTCACGTTGGTCACGAGCACGCCGAAGATCTCCTCGATGGCCTGGCGGATCTCCACCTTGTTGGCGTGGCGGGCGACGATGAAGGTGTAGACCCCCTCATCGAGGAGCCCGTAGGACTTCTCGGAAAGAACCGGTCGCAGGATCACGTCCCGCGGGTTGGCGCTCATTCGGCGTCTCCCTCTTCCTCTTCTTCGTCTTCTTCGTCCGCCACGGTCGTATCGGCGTGATCGGTCGTATCGGCGTGATCCGGCGTCTCGGCGCTATCGGCGTCCTCTTCGGACAGGCCCGCCGCGTCCTCGAGCTCCGCGGCCTCGGCGACCAGCTCGGCGGCCTCGACCGCCTCTTCGACCTCTTCGGCCGCGGCAGCCTCCTCGGCGGCCTCCGCCCCGTCGACCAGGTCCTGAGCGGCGGCCACGGTCTCCTCGGCGACCCCGGGCAGGGTGGCTTCGGTGAAGACCAGCCAGTCGTTGACGAGGATGTCGTAGGCGTTGAGCTCGGTGTCCTTCAGCAGCTGCACGCCGGGAAGGTTGCGGAACGACTTGCGCGCTACCTCGTCCTCTTTGCCCAGCACGACCAGCACCTTGCCGGACAGACCGAGTGCCTCGAGCGCCTGGCGCGCCGCCTTGGTGGAGGGGGCATCGAAGTCCCAACGCCGGACGACGACCACGCGGTCCTCGGCGGCCCGATCGGAGAGGGCGGAGCGCAGCGCCAGGGCGATCATCTTCTTCGGGGTCTTCTGCCGGTAGCTGCGCGGCTTGGGGCCGAGGGCGATGCCGCCACCGATGAACTGCGGGGCACGCTCCGAGCCCTGGCGGGCGCGGCCGGTGCCCTTCTGCTTGAACGGTTTGCGGCCACCCCCGGAAACCTCGGCCCGGGTCTTGGTGCTCTGGGTGCCGCGACGAGCGGCGGCGAGCTGGGCGGTGACGACCTGGTGCATCACCGCAACGTTCGGCTCGATGCCGAAGTGGTCGCCGGCAAGCGAGAGCCTCCCCGCCTCACCACCGTCGGAGGTACGGATGGCCACGTCGTGGGCCGTCGTCTTCCTGGTCTGTCGGAGGACCGCCATCACTTGCCTCCCTTGATGGCGCCGCGGATCAGGACCATGCCACCCCGGGGGCCGGGCACCGCGCCCTTGATCAGGAGCAGGTTGCGCTCGGCGTCGGCCGAGACGACCTCGAGGTTGAGGGTGGTGACCCGCTGGTTGCCCAGCTGGCCGGCCATCCGCGTGCCCTTGAACACCCGGGCGGGCGTGGCGCAGGCGCCGATGCCGCCGGGAGCCCGGTGGTGCTTGTGGTTGCCGTGGCTGGCGCCCTGGCCCTTGAAGTTGTGCCGCTTCATGCCGCCGGCGAAGCCCTTCCCCTTGCTGACCGCGGTGACGTCGACCTTCTCCCCGGCGGCCAGCATGTCCACCGACAGCTCCTGGCCCACCGAATAGGCATTGGTGTCGTCCACCCGCAGCTCGACGAGCTTCCGGCCGGGCTCGACATCCGCCTTGGAGTAATGGCCCGCGAGAGGCTTGGTGACCGTGTGGGCCTTGCGGTGGCCGTAGGTGACCTGGACGGCGGAGTACCCGTCGACGTCCGGGGTTTTCAGCTGGACGATGCGCGCCGGCGCGACCCGGACGACCGTGACCGCGACGGCACGGTTCTGTTCATCCCACAACTGGGTCATGCCGACTTTCTCGCCGACGATCGCTTTCGATGGCACAGCTGACTCTTTCTGACTCGTGGCGGAGGAGAAGACCGGGGTCCGGCCGGCTCCTCACACGGCGAACCGCCGGGGGGCGGCTCTTTCAGGGATGCCACGGGGTCTCCGTCTCTCGGGCGCTTGCGCCGTCGATCAGGACACACGTGGACAGGCGGGCCCGAGAGCCAATCGGTTTTCGGGCCGTTGAGGAGTATAGCCACCCGCCGTGGCGCTCACCAGCCGACCTACGCCCTGGTCAGCGACCGGTCTGCGCCAACTCGACCTCAAACCATATCGTCTTGCCCGCCCCCGGCAGGGAGTCGATCCCCCAGTCGGCCGCCAGGGCCGCCACCATCGCCAGTCCCCGACCTGAGAGGGCGTCAGGTGGCACGCGTGGAAAGTCCGGAAGCCGGGTGTTCTCGTCCCGGACCGAGACCCGGAGCCGGTTCGCGTAGCGGTGGAGGAGGATGTCAAAGGGGCCGCGGGCGTGGAGGACCGAGTTGGTCGCCAACTCGTTGGCGAGGAGCACGGCGTCACCCGAGTCGATGCCCCAGTCCGCCAGCACTCTTCGCACGAAGCCCCGGACGGCCGAGGCCTCGGTGGCGACGGGCTCGAAGCGGGCTCCCGCCTCTGGGCTCAAACGTCTGGCCTCACGACACCCACCGTTCCCCGTCTCCGCCTCGATAAAACCCCTGGTCCCGCAGTGCCGACGATCGTCGCAGGCAGAAGGGGGGCCGGCATCTCTCTGAAACTATCGTGGGCGGGACCGACAGAGCCCCCGGAGAGTCGACCTATGACCACCGGCTTCACGACCCGACCGACGCTTCGCGGAAGCTTCGGGATGGTCTCTTCCACCCACTGGCTGGCATCCGCCTCGGCTATGGCCGTCCTCGAAGAGGGGGGGAACGCCTTCGACGCCGCGGTCGCGGCCGGATTCGTCCTCCACGTGGTCGAGCCCCATCTGTGCGGGCCGGGCGGCGAGGTCCCCGCGATCGTTGCGGCGGCCGGCGACCCGGGCCCGAGCGTGCTCGCGGGGCAGGGGCCGGCGCCGGCGGGAGCCACCATCGAGCACTTCGAGAGCCTGGGGTTGGGCCTCGTCCCCGGCGCCGGGCCGCTGGCTGCCGCGGTCCCCGGTGCGTTCGACGCCTGGATGCTGCTGCTCCGCGACCGGGGGACGATGGGGCTGCGTGCGGTGCTGCGCTTCGCCATCGACTACGCCGGCACGGGCCATCCGATCAGCGCCGGGCCGGTGGCGACGATCGCCACGGTCGAGAAGATGTTCCGGGACGACTGGACCACCTCGGCCGAGCTGTGGCTCCCGGGTGGCCGCCTGCCGGCGGTCGGGTCACGGTTCATCAACCGGGCCTGGGCCACGACGCTGGAGCGGCTCGTGGGCGAGGCCGAGTCTCGGGGCACCGACCGCGAGGCACGGATCGAAGCCGCCCGGGAGATCTGGCGGGAGGGTTTCGTCGCGGAGACCATCGACGCCTTCTCCCGGATCCCCTTCCGGGACTCGAGCGGCGGCCGGCACCCCGGGGTCGTCACCGGCGCGGACCTGGCGGCCTGGTCGGCGACGTGGGAGCGGCCTGCGACCTTCGACTGGCACGGCTACACCGTCGCCAAGGTCCCGCCCTGGGGCCAGGGCCCCGTTCTGCTCCAGACCCTGGCGCTGCTCGATGCCGTCACCGGCGGGGGCGTGCCCGATCTGTCAACGGCCGAGGGCACCCACCTGGCCGCAGAGTGCCTGAAGCTGGCCATGGCCGACCGGGAGGCCTGGTACGGCGACGGGGCAGACGTGCCCCTGACCGTGCTGCTCTCGGACGAGTACAACCGCGAGCGGGCACGGCTCGTCGGCGCCGACGCGTCCGCGGAGCTCCGGCCGGGCAACCCCGGTGGGCGAACCCCCCGGATCGGCTCGTACGCCCTCGAGGCCTTCGGCCCTGCGGCCTCCGGGGACGGGGAGTGGACGACGAGGCAGTCTGCGCTGAACCTGGGGGTGGTCGGCGACCCGACACTTGGAACCGGGGAGCCCACCCTGGCGGGTGGTTCGCTGGCGGTGGACGCTGACGGAGTCACCCGAGGCGACACGGTGCATGTCGACGTGGTCGACCGGTGGGGCAACATGATCTCGGCCACGCCCAGCGGGGGCTGGCTCCAGAGCTCACCGACCATCCCGGCACTCGGGTTCTGCCTCGGGAGTCGGCTGCAGATGACCTGGCTCGAACCTGGCCTGCCCTCCTCGCTGACCCCTGGACGACGCCCCCGGACGACCCTCTCCCCCACGCTCGTGTCGCGCGACGGCCAAGCGGTCCTAGCGTGTGGCACGCCGGGCGGCGACCAGCAGGACCAGTGGCAGCTGCTGCTTTTGCTCCGCCATCTCGGCGCCGGCATGGAGTTGCAGGAGGCCATCGACGCCCCCGCCTGGCACACCGACAGTTTCCCGGCGTCCTTCTATCCCCGTCGAGCCGAGCCGGCCAACCTGGTGGTCGAAGACCGCCTGGGCGACGACGTGCTGGCCGAGCTAGCCAGCCGTGGGCACCGGATCATGCGGGCCGGTCCCTGGTCCCTCGGCCGGCTCTGCGCGGTGGCCCGAGATCCGGAGTCCGGGTTCCTGTCGGCGGCGGCCAATCCCCGGGGAATGCAGGGCTACGCCGCCGGCCGCTAACGGAATTCAGTGGCCAAGGGCGCGACCCAGATCGTCTGAGGTCTTCCCGATGACCTTTAGGAAGCCGGCGACGTACTCGTCGAAGATCTCGTCGCTGGCAGCCTCGTCAACGGGCACCCAGCCGGTGTTGGCGTCCAGGGCGTCCGGGTTCTGACCCATGTGGGCGTCGATGTTCCAACCAGGCGGGACCCGCACGTCGAGGTCCCACGTCTCAGGCATGCAGTAGAACGTGAACGACGTGAGCGCAGGGTGCAGCTCGCGGACCAGTTTCCACCTGTTCCAGGCAAATTCGATCTCTCCGCCGAGCGGATCGGCGGCAACCGGAACCGCGGTGATGCAGACCGGGCCAACCCAAAACTTCGGGAAGGCGACGCTGAAGTGTCGGGGTCCGATGCGCCGGGCCGCGACCTCTTCGTAGCAGGTCCAGCCGAACGCCCCGTAGACCCGGTCCAGAATCGCCGGGAAATAGCGGATCCTGCTGGCTCGGCCGATCTCATAGTTGTGGACCTGGTGCAGGCTCACCGGCCTCGTACCGGCCGTCGTCCCGAGCAACGCCGTGGAGCTCGCTGCTGCCTCAGCCTGTGAGAGCCCGCGAGCCTCGCGCAGACGACGGTGAAGGAGATGCAGTTCACCGGGGGCTCGGGGCGGGTACGGTCCCGTCGCCCAAACGGCCCCGTCCGTGGAGACCGAACGTCCCGCCGAGCCCAGGTAGGACTCTTCCAGAGCGTCCCACCTGGCCGGATCCACCATTGAGCGGAGCCGGTTGCGCAAGGTCGCCGGATCCCCCTGGTCGCGACGGCGGAGCTCTTGCATGTAGAAGGACATCACCCGTTGATCCGCTCGCGTCAGATCGGTGTCTCGGAGACCTTCGTGGGACTTGACCGGCCGGTCCAGCCACGCCGGCGGCGTCCCGCGGCCGAAGTCGACCCAACCCGGCTCGGTGAGCACGACGAAGGCCGGCCAGTCCGGATCCATGAACGCAACGGATATGAACACCCCTTGTGGGTCGACATCCTCGTTGATCGCGATCCCGATCGGACCCGAGTAGGCGTAGGCGTTGAGCTGGCGACCTCCGGTTGAGCGGAGCCACACCCAACCCGGCCCTCGGGAAAAGACGTGACCCCACAACAAGCGCGGCGTCGAAAAGCCTTCCGGAGTCCGTATGGCGCGCACCAGATCGACGAGACATCCGTCCGCTGCAAACAAGGTGTCGAGGCGTTCCAGTATGTCCAGCGGGACCCGGTTCGTGTCGGTCTCCCAGGCGCTCACCGTGGCCGTCGAGCGCGCCCCCACCGCCGTCGCAACATCGCTCTGGGTCCAACCCCTGTGTATACGCCAAGCACGCAGCAGACTCCCGGGACTCTCGAGCACGCCGTGAGACTAGGCGAGTGAATCACGACAACTATCGCCGCCAACCCGGCTCCCGTTCTCAACCGATCCGCGACCCCGGCTCAGGGCCAATCCTGAGACCCTGCCCGTTCGAAATCCATTTATTTTTGTATAACCGGGAGCGAACCTTGCATTACATGCAAACCAGCTCGTCTGACAAGGCGAGAGGCGTATCCGCCTGCCTATTGGGGCTGCCATTTGAGCGACTACTGACGAGAGCAAGGCGCTACATGCAGCGGTGATCTCGGCTACCGTGAGTAGCGCCTGTCGGCCGATCGGGGAGAGACTCCGGATGGCGAAGCGGACAACGCCGAGATCGGGTTGGAAGGCGAAGACCGGCGCGCTCGCGGGGGCTGCGGTCGTTACGGGCGTCTTCGTTGCCGGAAGCACGCCCTCTGGCCATCCCGTTCACTTGCCGGCGGTCCCGATTGCCTCTCGAACCAAGGCTGCAGTTCCGAACGGATCCGGGTATTGGCTTGTCACGTCGAACGGGACGGTCCTGCCTTTTGGCGACGCCCAGTTTTTCGGTGATGTGTCGGGCCTGGCGCTGAATCAGCCGGTTGTGGGGATCGTCCCGACCCCCGACGGTGCGGGGTACTGGCTGGTCGCTAGAGACGGTGGTGTGTTCTCCTTCGGGGACGCGCAGTTTTTCGGGAGCACGGGCGGCACGGGTCTCAATTCCGTGGTGGGGGGCGCCGCTGTCCCCGACCTAACGGGACAGGGTCCGCAGGGTCCCGCGGGTCCTCAGGGCCTGGCCGGCCCACCTGGCGGCACCGTCGGCCCGCAGGGACCGATCGGGGTCCAGGGCGCTCAAGGCGCACAGGGGCTCAGCGGGTTCGCAGGTCCCCAAGGTGGCAGCGGAGCGCAGGGCAGCCAGGGATCCGCCGGACCACAGGGCAACCAGGGGAACCAGGGCCTCACCGGCAACCAGGGAAACCAAGGGGGCGGCGGCGCCCAGGGCAGCCAGGGGACCGCCGGACCACAGGGAGCCCAGGGATCTCAGGGGCTCACCGGCACACAGGGGAACCAAGGGGGCGGCGGCGCCCAGGGCAGCCAGGGGACCGCCGGACCGCAAGGCACCCAGGGATCCCAAGGCCTCACCGGCGCTCAGGGGCCCCACGGCGCCACCGGCACCCAAGGCGTCGCCGGCACTCCGGGTACCCAAGGCACCCAGGGATCCCAAGGCCTCACCGGCGCTCAGGGGCCCCTCGGAGCCACTGGAGCCCAAGGCAACCAGGGAACCACGGGAGCGCAGGGGGCTGAGGGCGCACAAGGGCATATCGGCACCCAGGGAAGCCAGGGATCCCAGGGAATCCAAGGTTTCCAGGGAGCCAACGGCCTCCAGGGCGCCCAAGGAGCACAAGGAACCAGCGGCCCACAAGGCGCCAACGGCCTCCAAGGCACCGCCGGCACCCCAGGCACCCAAGGCGCAAACGGCGCCCAAGGAGCACAAGGAACCAGCGGCCCACAGGGCGCCAACGGCCTCCAAGGCACCGCCGGCACC
>WQVT01000097.1 GCA_009785715.1 Acidimicrobiaceae bacterium
CGGTCATAGGCCTCGCCCGCCGCCTCTGCGACGTCATCCTGGCCATGCTCAAACCCCGCACGCCCTACCAGCCCAGACTCCAACAACCACACGCAGACGCAGCCTGAACTCCGTCGCGAACTGGGACCTTCGCGGCCTTGGAAAGGCTGGCTAGCGCACGACCGAGCCGCGCTCGGTCGTTTGCTCTCAAGGGAGGGGTAGTGACTGGTGGTCGGTATCAACGCTCCGACCGTAGGGGGCGGGATCGCCGGAGGGCCGGGTCCCGACCCCTAGGATGCGCTGGCAATGGCGAGGCGGTCGACGTCCACTTCGGCGTTCGGGGTGTCGAGGCGGGAGAGTCACGACGCCAGCGGCTTCTATCGACGCTTCACGCCGCCCGAGATCTCCTCCGACTCCGAGGTGACGGACGCGCGGGTGCTGGACAAGCTCATCGTGGGCGATGCCCGCTGCATGGACGTCGTCTCGGATGCATCGGTCGCGCTCGTGGTGACGTCGCCGCCCTATTTCGCCGGGAAGGAATATGAGCAGTCGCTCGGCGAGGAAGGCATCCCGGCGACCTATCTCGGTTACCTCGAGTTGTTGCGCGACGTCTTCGCCGAATGCGTCCGCAAGCTGGAGCCCGGCGGGCGCATCGCCGTCAACGTCGCGAACCTCGGCCGGCGCCCCTACCGGTCACTGTCGGCCGACGTGATCGGGATCCTGCAGGACGACCTTCGGCTGCTGCTGCGGGGCGAGATCATCTGGGTGAAGCAGAAGGGCTCTTCCGGTTCGTGCGCGTGGGGGAGCTTCCAGCGCCCGGCCAACCCGGTGCTGCGGGACCTGACCGAGCGGGTGATCGTCGCCAGCAAGGGGAGGTTCGATCGGGCCGTCCCGGCGAAGACCCGCGCCCGGACGCGGCTCCCCTCCGAATCGTCGCTGACACGCGACGACTTCATGGAGAACACCCTCGACGTGTGGGAGATCCCGGCGGAGAGCGCGACCCGGGTGGGACATCCCGCTCCCTTCCCGGTCGAGCTCCCCGCGCGCCTGATCGACCTGTACACCTACCGCGACGACCTGATCCTCGACCCCTTCGGCGGCGCGGGAACCACCGCCGTGGCCGCCATTCGGGCCGGGCGGCACTATGTCTGCTACGACCTCGATGAGTCGTACACCGAGCTTGCGGAGGCCCGTGTCGAGCGTGAGCGCCGGCGGCTCGCCTCCGAGGCGCCGGCGGCTCGGGTCAGGCTCCCTGCCGTGGCCCGGCACGACAGCCCCGACAGCGAGGTCGGGGGCGTGCAGGTGGCAATCCGCGACGGAAAGGCCGCCAAGGCGATCGCCAGGGCGATGATCGAGGAGGCGGGCTTCACGGACCTGCGGGAGGACCAGCGCCAGCCCGGAGGCGTCGCCGTCGGCTACTCGGCCCACGACCACCATGGGAGACTCTGGTTCTTCGAGGTCGCCGGCGGATTCACCAGTCACCGGGGAGGCCTACGGCGTGCCGACGCGCTGTGGAAGGCCGTCGGGAAGGCCGCCGTTCTGCGGGAGGCGAGCCACGCGCCCTTCGTGCTGCTCACAACCGACGTCCCGGCACCCGGCAGCGCGGCAGCGGACGCGCTCGGGCAGGTCACCGGGCCGGAGAAACCGGTCTACGCCGTCATCGAGATGCTCCGGGATTCGGGCGCGACGGCGCTGCGGGCTTTGTGCGTGGGAACGCCCCGCTAGAGACTCGCTTTGGATGATTTGCACCCGAGGCCGGCGACCTCGAGTGAGGGAATCGGAATCAGATCCGCTCGAGGCGGTCGTCGAAGATCGGGGCCATGTTCATCGCCGCAACGTCGGCCTCCATCTCCTCGTCGCTCGGTGCCGGCCCGCCTGCCGAGGCGGCCTCGAGCGTGCTGCGCAACAGGCGGGTGTCGCTCGAGGAGTTCAGAAACAGCTGCGGTTGACTGAGCACGAACCGCACCGCCCGACCGACCGGCGCGCCGTCGTCGATGGGCTCGTACCAGCTGCGGTGCGGCTCGCTCTGGTCCTCCCAGCGCCGGCGGGCCATGGACTTGATGGTCTGCGTCGCCACGTTGCCCGCCGAAGCGACCTCCAGTAACGACTCGACGTCCGCACGGTAGGTCGGGTTCTGCAACAGGGCGTAGTTGAAGGGGAACAGCACCGAGTCGAAGTCGAAACGCTCGAGGCTCCGCAGGTGCATCCTCGGGATCCGCAACCCGTGCCCGGTCACCCCGATGAAGCGGACCAGCCCCTCCTCCCGGGCCTTGGCCAGGGCCTCCACGGCACCGCCCGGCCCGTGGGCGGTCGCCCACTCGTCCTCTTCCACCAGGTTGTGGAGCTGGATGAGGTCGACCTGATCGACACCCAGTCGCTGCAGCGAACGCTCCAGGCTCGCCCGGGCCTCAGGACCGGTCCGATCCCCGGTCTTGGTGGCGAGGAAGAAGTCGGCGCGGTGTTGCACCATCCACGGCGCAATACGCAACTCCGAGTCGCCGTAGGCAGCAGCCGTGTCGATGTGGTTGACGCCGAACTCGAGCAGGATCTGCAACACGGCGTCGGCTTCGTCCTGCGAAGCCCGCCCGATGCCTGCTGCTCCGAAGAGGACCCGGCTGCTCTGGTGGCCGGTACGCCCGAACTCACGAGTCTCGATCATGGCCCCGACTCTAGGCCCCACCTGCGGCTTCGGCCACGCTCCGTCACAAAGCGTGACAGTTCTGCACCCATCTGCGATGATCGCCCGAGCAATGGCGAGGGAAGAGGAGTGGGATAGGTGAATATCAAGAATCTGGTTGCAGAGCTCTTTGGTACTGCGATCCTGGTGTTCTTCGCCGTGGGAGTGGCAACCCTTTCCTTTGGTTTCCGATTCGACGGAATCAGCACTTCGGCCGGTATCGTCGCCACCGCCCTCGCTTTCGGCCTGGTGCTCATGGCCCTCGCCTATGCCATTGGCCCGCTTTCCGGATGCCACGTGAACCCGGCCGTCACCATCGGATTTCTCGTGAGCGGTCGGCTGCCATTGCGGGATGCGATCGGCTATTGGGTCGCACAGTTCGTGGGCGGGATCCTCGGCGCCCTGGCGCTTTGGGGCGTATTCTCCGGCTCGCCCGAGTACTCGACGAGCGTGACCGGCCTCGGGGCCGACGGCTTCGGCAAGAACTCGATGATCCACATCAACGCCGGTGGCGCCTTCGCGGCGGAGGTGATCCTCACCTTCCTCTTCGTGTTCGTGGTGTTGATGGTCACCTCGCGCACACACGCCTCCACCAGCGCGTTGGCCGGCGTGGCGATCGGGTTCGCCCTGACCGTCGTTCACCTCATCGGGATCCCGATCACCGGGACCTCGGTCAACCCGGCCCGGAGCCTCGGTCCGGCTCTGATCGTGGGCGGCAGCAACCTGAGCCAGATCTGGCTGTTCATCATCGCCCCGCTGGTCGGCGGGATCATCGCCGCCGCGGGGTTCAGGTACTTCGAGCCGGCCAACGCAGGACAGTCGGCGAGCGCGCCGCGGCCGGCCGACTCCGAGGCGGCATCCCCGGCGGACCCGGTGAGCTAGTCGAACCACCCGGCCGGCCGAACCACCCGGCGAGTCGGAATACCCAGCTATTTCAGGGCGTAGCGCTCCCGGGCCTCCGGCGCCAGTTCGACGCCGTGCCCGGGCACCCCCGGCACCTCGAGGCAACCGTCGCGAACCTCGAGGGGTCGTGCCCAGAAGTCGTGGGGCAAAAGGTCGGCGTACTCAACCGTCATCCCCGCCGGAGACGCCCCGACCAGGCTGACCGAAATCTCGTGCGCCAGGTGGCTGCAAAGCGCCAGGTTGAACGACTCGGCGAGCGCCGCGACCTTCCGGAATTCGGTTACTCCTCCGCAGACGCCGACGTCCGGTTGGAGGATCGCCGCGGCGCCCCGGGTGCACAGCTCGCGGAATCCCCATCTGAAGTAGACATTTTCCCCAACTGCAATCGGCACTGCGCTCTCAGAGGCGACCTGGACGATGTCATCGACCGAATCGGCCGGCACCGGTTCCTCGAACCAGGCGACGCCATAGTGACGGAGCATCGCCGCCACCTCGACCGCCTCAGCCGGCGTGTAGGCCTGGTTGGCGTCCGCGTAGAGCGTGAAATCGTCGCCGGCCTCCTTGCGCAGCAAGGCGATGCGTTGCTCGTCGGTGGACTGGCCGGCGGTGGCCGCCAAGCCGCCGATCTTGAACTTGTAGGCCGTGATCCCCTGGGCGACGAAGCTGTTCAGCTCCTCCACGAGCTCGCTATCCGCGAAGTCCCGGAGGCCGCCGCTGCCGTAGACGGGGACCCGGGACCGGAACCCGCCGAGCACCCGGTGGAGCGGCAGGCCGGCCGCCTTCGCCACGATGTCCCAGCACGCCGTGTCGAGCGCGGAAAGCGCCCAGGCGGCGATCCCGCCCCGCATCGCCGACGTGTTCGCTCGCCATAAGGAGTGCCACACGGCCTCGGGCGCGAGGGCATCCTGGCCGGTCGCCCGCGGTGCCAGCACGTCCCGCACGAATGCCGCCACCGAAGCCGTGGCGCCACCCCCGGTCTGGAAGCAGTAGCCGAATCCGCTCGGGCCGCCCTTGGTGTGGACCCAGATCGCCGTGCAGCCGAACCCGCGGGGACCACCGGCGTCGCGGCCGAATCGGTGGATCGGCGAGTCGCCGAGCGGGATCCGGAGCGGGACCACCTCGACGGACTCGATCTCGAGCTTTTCCATCCCTGGACCCCTCCGTTTGCTCTTGTTCGGCGTTGTCTCTCTTCACGCTGCTTTCGCGCCGCCCGATGTCCGGTGCGTCGACACCGGCGGCCGGGCAGCCATCGAATGCGGCGAGTCCACCACCAATTGGGGGCTCGCCACCCGACGGCTGAACCGGTGCGGCAGACCCTGGCCAACGTAGCTGGCCACCAGGCGCAGGTCCTTGCTGTCCACCACGACGATGGCGACGGGGCCCTGGGCCTGCGGTGGCGCCCCGGTCACCTGACGGGGCATGAAGTGTCCCTCGAAGGCGAAGGTGCACACCTCGACCTCGGTGCCCTTCACGGGAAGCGAGGTGCCGGGAACCGTGACCCCCGGCAGGAAGTGCAGCACGCGGTTGAGGGTGACCCGGTGGACGCCCTGAAGGGTGGCGGAGTCCTCGTGGATTGCGGCCTTCGCCGTTGGCAGCCCCCGGTAACAGTCGCTCACGCTGCCCGGTTGCAGGGAGAGCGACACCTCGCCGCTGCCGCACGCCGTGAGCAGCCCAGCGGCCGCGACCGCCATCGCCCCGAACATGACCCACCGCCGGAACCGGGACCTCATGAGCCGGCCCCTTCCGCCGAGGGCAGCGGCAACCCGTCCTCCGCGACGAGCGGCGCGAGCGCAGGGCCGGGCTGGAGCTCGGGATGGCGCCGGTTCTTCACGGCGATAGCGGCAAACGAGGCCCAGCCGACGGGAATCATGAACCAGAAGCTGATCAGGCGATAGAGCAGGACGGCGGCCACGGTCCGGACGGCGTCCCCCCCGAAGGCGACCAATGCCACCGTCAGGCTCCCTTCTACCACGCCGAGCCCGCCAGGGGTGATGGGAAGGTTCGTGGCCAGCTGGGCCGCTGCGTAGGCGAGCAGGATTCCCTCCCAGGGCACGCCAGCCCCGACCGCCAGGAAGGAGAGAACGAGGCAACCCAGGTCGAGGACCCAGTTGCCCATGGCGTAGACGCCGGCGGAGCTCCAGTCGGCCCGACTCGGCACCACCCGGCTCAGTCGGATCGCCATCTCGTCGAGCACCGTGCGGACGTCACCGGCCGGGCGGTGAATCAGCCGTTGGCTGAGCCGGAGCGGACCACCCATGTGGCTCAGCACGAACATGCGGTTCGCCCAGGCGAGGATGATCAGCCCACCGATGCCGAGAACCCCGACGATGGCCGTCACCAGGTCGAGGGCGCTGCCACGACTGGCGGCAAGCGTCAGGCCGGCGGCGGCCAGAACGCTCAGCGTGATCATCGAGACGGCTGCGGTCGCCACCACGGCCCAGCCCGAAAGCACGTCGTCGGCGCCGTAGTGGCGGTACTGGCGGAAGTTGTAGGCGGCGGCCAGCACCACGCCGGCCGGCAGGGTGTTCTGGATGGCGTTGCCGGCCACGGTGATCCCGGTGATGTCGGGGACCGGGACATTCACCTTGCCGGCGGCCAGGAGGCGCCGTTGCAAAGCGGCGAACGACACGTAGGAGAGGACCTCCACGGCGACCGCCGGCGCGACCCACCACCCGCTCAGATGCGAGAGGAACCTGGAGGCGCCGGCGAGCTCGTCGGTCCTCCCCGCCACGGCGAAGACGGCCACCGCGGCCAGGGCCAGACCGATGATGTAGCGGGCCCAGTGCCAGAACTTCGATGCTCGCTCCCGGTTGGCCGCCACGGCGGTCCCGATCGCCGCCACCACGGCGACGTCGCCGGTTGGGGGTTCCGCGACACTCGCCGCCGCGTCCAACCCGACCCCTGGACCGACGGAACCCACCGGGCCGGGCTCGATCCGCATGAACCCGTCGAGGACCGGCGGGGGGTCGGTCGGATCGCCGGAACCGGCGGGCGAGGTGGGGTCGGGTGACATCAACGGACCAGCCGGGTCGTAGGGATCTTCGTAGGCATCGGTGAGCGCCAGGGGACCGGCGAGGATACCGCGACGGAGAGCGGCGATGGCATCGGTGCCGTTCGCGTGTCCACCGCTGTCTTCAGCAATTCCACAGTCCCCCGGACCGGTCTCAAAACGTGCCGTACCTGCATGATCGCGCCGCGTCCCACGCTGGACGCTCCGCCACGCGGGCCGCCGTCCCGGCCCGCACCCACCCTACCGATCAACACCGAGGGCGTCGGCGAGGAACCGGGTCTGGAGCAGGAGCAGGTTCTCGGCCACCTCTTCCTGAGAGGCCATGTGGGTGACGCCTGAGAGCGGAATGACCGCGTGGGAACGCCCGGCCTCGAGCAGCCGGGCGGACAATTGCAGGGTGTGCGCCACGACCACGTTGTCGTCGACCAGGCCGTGGATCAGCATGAGCGGACGTTCCAGGCGGGCGGAGTCGGGCAGCAGGGACGCCCGGTCGTAGACGTCGGGCGCATCACCGGGATGCCCGAGGTACCGCTCCGTGTAGTAGGTGTCGTAGAGGCGCCACTCGGTGACCGGCGCCCCGGCGACCGCAGCATGGAAGACATCCGGGCGACGCAACACCGCCAGCGCCGCCAGATACCCCCCGAACGACCAGCCCGTGATGCCCACCCGGCTCAGGTCCAGGTCGGGTACCTCGGCCGCCACCCCCCGCAGGGCGGTCACCTGGTCTTCGAGCACCCCGTCGGCGAAGTCCTGATAGATGCGCCGGTCCCACCGCCTCCCCCGCCCCGGGCTCCCCCGTCCGTCGGCGACGACCACCGCGAACCCCTGGTCTGCCCGCCACTGGGCCTCCAGCCACGCATGGTGGTCGGCCAGCACCATCTGTGCCCCCGGACCGCCGTAGGGGCACAGCAAGACCGGCAGAGGGGTCCCCGGCTCATGCCCGCGGGGCAGGACGACGCCGGTCCGCAACCCGTCCGGCCCGACGGACAGCAACCGCACGGACGGCTCGATGAGGGGGCGGTCGGCTCGCGACTCGAGGACCACCGGTTCGGTGCCGCCGTGGCCGAGCACCGAGGCGCGCACGCCGGGCTCGCCGAGTCGACGTTGGGCAAAGACGGCCGTGATGCCACTCGCAGCCGCGGCGCCCACCACCCCTCCGGTGGCCACCGCAACGACCCCGTCGCCGGACCAGCGGTAGA
>WQVT01000098.1 GCA_009785715.1 Acidimicrobiaceae bacterium
CAGGCCGCGGGAGCTCCGCCCAAATGAGTGACACGCACTTCAGAGAGGTCGACGGGACCGCCGTTTCGCTCGAGCAGGTCCTGTACCACGTCAAGCGGGTCATCGTCGGACAGGACAACCTCCTGGAGCGGATGGTCGTCGCCCTGGTGGCCCGTGGCCATCTGCTCGTCGAAGGGGTGCCGGGGCTGGCGAAGACGCTGGCCGTGAAGACCTTCTCGGACGCCCTTGGCGTGCAGTTCCAGCGGATCCAGTTCACCCCGGACCTCGTGCCGGCCGACATCGTCGGCACCCGGATCTACAACCAGCGGCTCGGCGACTTCGAGGTGTCCCTCGGTCCGATCTTCGCCAACCTCGTGCTCGCCGACGAGATCAACCGGGCCCCTGCCAAGGTGCAGAGCGCCCTGCTCGAGGCGATGCAGGAGCGTCAGGTCACGATCGGCCGTGAGACCCACGCCCTGCCGGACCCGTTCCTGGTCATGGCGACGCAGAACCCGATCGAGTCGGACGGCACCTATCCGCTCCCGGAGGCGCAGGTCGACCGCTTCATGCTGAAAGTGCTCGTCGACTACCCGACCGCCACCGAGGAGTTCGTGATCGTCCAGCGGATGATCAGCGGGCTCGAGGAGATCCAGGAGGTTCTGAGCGCCGATCAACTGCGGGCCCTGCAAAGGACCGTGCGCACCGTCTTCGTCGACCCGGCCATCATCGACTACGCCGTGCGGGTCTCGACGGCCACCCGGAACCCGGCGGCGGCCGGCCTGTCGGAAATCGAGCGCTACATCACCTACGGCGTCAGCCCCCGGGCGTCGATCTACCTAATCACCGCCGCTCAGGCGCTCGCCCTGGTCAGAGGACGGCAGTACGTGCTGCCCGAGGACGTCCGGACCATCGCCCCCGACGTGCTGCGTCACCGTCTCGTCCTCTCCTACGAGGCGCTCAGCGACCAGGTCAACGCCGAATATGTCGTGGGCGCCGTCCTGCGGAGCGTTCCGGTTCCCGACGTCGTCCTCCGGAACGTGCCGACCTAGAACGAGCGGAACGAGCGATGGTGGATACCGCCCCTCTCTTGACCCCGGAGCAGGTCCTGCGCCGCGTGGAGTGGAAGGTGCTCCGGCACCTGGAAGGACGCCTGCAGGGGGACTACCACACGCTCCTGCGCGGTCAGGGAACCGACTTCCGCGATCTGCGCGACTACGAGTGGGGCGACGACGTCCGCCACATCGACTGGAACGTCACGGCCCGGATGGACCAACTCTTCGTGCGGGAGTTCATGGAGGATCGCGAGCTCACCGCCTGGCTGCTCCTCGACCGCTCCCGCTCGATGGCCTTCGGTCCCGAGGACCGGACCAAGGAGCAGGTGCTGCGAGAGCTCGGGGCCACCTTCGCCCAGCTGCTCGTGCGGAGCAGCAACCGGATCGGGGCAATCCTCTACGACGGGCGGGAACTGCGCACCGTCCCGGCCGGGCAGGGTCGTCGACAGGTGCTCACCCTGGTGGACCACCTCCTGAAACCGATGGAGGGCGGAACGCTGACCGACCTGTCCAAACTGCTCGAACTTGCCGACCGGGTCATCCGTCGCCGCTCGCTCGTCGTATTGATCTCGGACTTCATCAGCGAGCCCGGATGGGAGCAACCCCTGTTGCGTCTCACCGAGCGCCATGAGGTGGTCGCCGTGAGACTGGTTGATCCCCGGGAGTACGAGTTGCCCGACGCCGGTTGGTTGTTCGTCCAGGATGCCGAGAACGGCGAGCAGCTGCTGGTCGACACGAGCAACCGCGAGTTCCGCAACCGCCTGCGGGCCGCTGCCACCGAGCAGGAGGAGACGATTCGCCGGGGGGCGGCCAGGGCCCGGGCTCATCTTCATCACGTGTCGACCGAGGACGACCTCGTGAGCGCGTTCGTGCGCATGGCTGACAGTGCCCGGAGGCATCGACGGAGATGAGCTTCCTCTCGCCAGGCTGGCTGTGGGCGCTGGTGCTCATTCCGCTCGTCGTCGCGGCCTATGCGCTTTCACGCCGGCGCCGGGCCGGGCGGGCGCGGGCGCTCGCCGCACAGGGCCTCGTCCAGACCGGACGGGGAGGGCGGGTTCGCCGGAACGTGCCCTTCGCCTTCTTCGCGCTCGCGCTGGCGCTCCTCGTCATCGCCTTCGCCCGCCCCACGGCGACCATCGTGACGGCCAAGCGCCAGGCGACGGTCATGCTGACCTTCGACGTGTCGAACAGCATGGCGGCGACCGACGTCAGGCCCTCCCGCCTGGCCGCGGCGGAGACGGTGGCCAAATCGTTCGTGCGCGAGCAACCCTCCTCGATCAAGATCGGCGTCGTTGCCTTCGGCCAGAGCTCGGTGGTCGTCCAGCCCCCCACCTCGTCCCATGGCGAGGTGCTCCAGGCCATCGACCACCTGTCGAGCGGGGGCGGCACGTCGATCGCTTCGGGCATCCTCACCGCCCTGGATGGCATCGCCGGCAAGTCGCTGACCGTCAACATCGCTTCGCTGAAGAACGACCTCGCCCCCGTCAGCGTCGGCTACTACGGGGGTTCGACGATCGTGTTGCTCTCCGACGGTGAGGACACGAGCCAGGTCGACCCGGCGCTCCTGGCGCGGGTCGCGTCGGTTGCGGGCGTGCACATCGAGACCATCGGCTTCGGCACGACGACCGGGACGACGGTGAAGATCGACGGGTTCACCGTTGCCACCGCCCTCGAGCCCGCCACGTTGCAGGCGATCTCGAAGGTCACCGGCGGCACGTATCAGCAGGCGGACGGCACCACCTCCCTGGCCGGCCTCTCTCAGCACATCAACCTCCACCTGGCGGCGGTGCACACGCATACCGAGATCACCGGCATCTTCGCTGCAGCCGCGGCCATCCTGTTCCTCCTTGGCGCCTTGCTCTCCCTGGCTTGGTTCGGAAGGGTGGTGTGACAGTGAGCTTCACCTGGCCATTCGCCCTCCTGTTCCTCGGAGCCGTACCGCTCTTGCTGGGCGGCTACCTGCTGGCGATACGGAGGCGCCGCCGCACCGCCGTCAGGTATTCGAGCCTTGCGCTGCTGCGCAGCGCGCTCCCCCGGCGCTCACGCTGGCAGCGCCACGTGCCGGTCGCGTTCCTCGGGCTCGGCCTCGCATTGCTCGGGATCGCTGCGGCGCGGCCGCAGATCACCTCGAACGTGCCGATCGGCCAGACGTCGGTCATCCTCGCACTCGACGAGTCGGGGTCGATGTGCTCGACCGACATCAAGCCGAACCGGCTGTACGTTGCCCAGCACGCCGCCCACGAGTTCGTCAACTCGGAGCCGGCCGGGGTGAAGATGGGCCTGGTGCTCTTCTCGGGTTTCGCCGAGCTGGCCGTTCCGCCGACGAGGGATCGCAGCGAGCTGAACAAGGCCCTCGACAACTTGAACGCCGGCGACGGGACCGCCATCGGGGCGGCGATCCTGAAGTCGCTCGATGCCATTTCCGAGGTCAACCCCGAGGTGCAACCGGTTGGCAACGCGGTGGAGAGCGGCGCCGTGAGCCCGAATGCGAAGCCGGCAGGCGGCTCACAGAAGGCCGGCACGCACGGCTATGTCCCCGATGTCATCGTGCTGCTCACGGACGGGGCGAACAACCAGGGCATCGACCCCCTTTCCGCCGTCCCCTACGCCGTGGCCCGCCGGGTCCGCGTCTACACCATCGGCTTCGGCAACTCCAACCCCGCCCCGCTCGACTGCTCGACGCAACAGCTCGGCGGCCAGGGCGGCGGCGGGTTCGGTAGTGGCTCCATTTCCAGCTACGGCGGCTACGCCGGGGGCTTTGCCGGCGGCCCGGACATGGTGGCCGACCTGCCGACGCTGCAGAAGGTGTCGCAGCGCACCGGGGGCGCCAGCTACGACGCCCAGGATGCCTCCCAGCTCACCAAGGTGTTCGCCAAGCTCCCGAAGGACATCGCCGTCCAGAAGGAGCATCACGAGATCAGCGACATGTTCGCCGCCGTCGGCGGCTTGATGGCGCTGGCCACCATCGGCGCGGCGATCCGCTGGAGCCCTTACCCCTAAGGCCCCAGCGGATCGCGATCAGGTCGGCAGTGGGCCGGCGGTGTCGTTGGCCTGGTCCAGCCCGGCGGAATGGTGGTCAGCCCCGGCGGAAGCGCACCAATGAGCCGGGACGCGCTTGGGCGCAGGCATCCAACGATGCCCGGTCGACCACGGCCACCACGGGATATCCACCCGTTGTCGGGTGGTCGGCCAGAAACACCACCAATTCCCCTTCGGGAAGCGACTGTATTGCCCCAAGAACCAGGCCCTCGCTCGGCAGTTCGTCGTTTCGACTGCGTTCCACGGGGGGTCCCGACAGGCGGAGTGCGATCCGGTTGCTATCCGTCGACACGGACCAGGTCCCTTCGTCCAGCGTTGCGACGCCCGCTGCGCTCAGCCAGTCGTGGCGCGGTCCCAGGCGAATGGCGAGCTCGATTTCGTGGGGCGGTGGGGGATAGGGCGCAAGGTCGACCGCCGGCGCCGGCGCGGTGGGCGCCCCGATCCGCAGCACGTCGCCGGTGACCAGGGGGGCCGGACCCAAGCCGGAGAGCAGGTCGGTCGACGCGCTCCCGAGCACCCGATCCGCGGCGAGGCCGCCGGCAACGGCGAGATAGCTGCGCACGCCGGAGAGCGCCGGGCCGACGTCGACGGTCGCCCCGGCCGGCACGTGGACCGGCAGGCCCCAGTCGGAGGGTGCACCGTCGACGCTCACCGCGGCCTGCGCCCCGGTGACCGCGACGGTCGTCGCCCGCTCGAGACGAAGGCTCACGCCGTCGAGCGTCGTCTCGAGCACCGCGGCGCCCTCTTCGTTTCCGACGAGGCGATTGGCGAGATGGTGCGCCGCCGTGTCGAGCGCGCCCGACCGGGGGACGCCGAGGTGGGCGAGGCCCGGCCGGCCGTCGTCCTGGACGGTGGTCAGAGCCCCCGCACGCTCGACCCGTGCCGCCCCGGCCGGGTCCGGGGCGGCGTCTGCGTCAGGAGCCGTCGTCCGTCGATTCACGGGCTGTCGGTTCACGAGCTCAGATCGATGAATCGGACCCGCCGGCCGGGCTCGAGCAGAGCAGGTGGCTTGCGGGCCGGGTCCCACACCACGGTCTCGGTGTGGCCAATGAGCTGCCAACCGCCCGGCGAGCGCGTCGGGTAGATGCCGGTATACACGCCGGCGACGGCCACGCTTCCGGCCGGCACGGCCGTGCGGGGGTTGGATCGCCGAGCCACGGTGCGCTCTTCGCCGATGCCGGTCATGTAGGCGAAGCCCGGTGCGAACCCGCAGAAGGCGACCGAGTGGACGATCGAGGTGTGGATCTCCACGACGTCGGAGGCGCTCACCCGCCACTGTTCCGCGACCTCCGGCAGGTCCGGGCCGTCATAGACGCAGCCGATGTCCACGATTGGCCCGCGGTCCCCGGCGGTGGCGGACAGGCCCCAGGTCGGCAGCTCACGCCCGGCGGTCTGCGGGTCGATCCCGTCGAGCAGCAGGGTCCTGGCACCCGGGACCACGTCGACGAGGTCCGGCGCCCAGCCCTGGCTTCGCCGGAGCAGCACCTCCGCGCGGAGCGCCTGCACCGCCTCGAGGCCGTCCACCTCCACGAGCACGGCATCTCGTCCCGCCGGTAAGAACCTCAGCAGACTCCTCCCCTACTATTCGAGCCGACCGGGCCCTCCGTCCCGGGGGCGCTTCGCTCGGATCGTACCGGTGGAGCGAGCGTCCTGGACCCGAGAGGGTCAGAGTCCGAAGACGGTCACAGGAGCGTTCATGATCGACCTCAACAGCGACATGGGAGAGAGTTTCGGCTCCTGGCGGTTGGGGGCCGACGAGCAAATGCTGCGCGAGGTGACGAGTGCCAACGTGGCCTGCGGCTTCCACGCCGGCGATCCGGTCACGATGGACACCACGGTTCGCCTGGCGGCCGGGGCCGGTGTCGTGGTCGGCGCCCAGGTTTCGTATCCCGACCTGGTCGGCTTCGGTCGCCGCCACCTGCAGGTGAGCCGTGACGAGCTCGTCACGGACGTGCTCTATCAGCTGGGCGCCCTCGAAGCGTTCTGCCGCCGCCATGGCACGGCGGTGCGCTACGTGAAGGCCCACGGGGCGCTCTACAACGATCTGGCCGAAGACGAGGACCTGGCGGCGGCCCTGGCCGACGCCGTTACCTTCTACGGCGGTGACCTCCCGGTGCTCGTACTCGCCGGCAGCCCGGCCGTCGGGGTGCTGGCCGAGCGCGGAGTCCGGGTGGTGCAGGAGGGGTTTGCCGACCGCGCCTATACGGCCGCCGGCCGCCTCGTCTCCCGCCGGGAGCCGGGCGCGGTGATCACGGACCCGGCGGCGGTTGCGGCGCGCGGGGTGCGGCTGGCGTCCGGTGCGCCGGTCGAGGCCATCGACGGATCCGGGGTGACAGTCGAGATCGGGTCCCTCTGCGTGCACGGCGACACCCCGGGGGCCGTCGAGCTCGCCCGCCACCTGCGCAAGGCGCTGGCCGGCCACGGCATCGAGGTCGCACCCTTCGCCTAGCCCGACCCGCAGCGGGAAGTTCGGGGCGCGATGCGACCCCGCCGGCGGGGGTGGATCGCGCCCAGACGTGTCGCGGCCCGCAGCGGCCCAGGCGGCAGCGGCCCCGTGGGTGCGGCAGGCTGAAGGCGTGCTCCTGATCGCCGCCCATCCCGAACTCGACCGTCACGACACTGGTCGGGGCCATCCCGAACGACCGGGGCGAATGGCGGCTGCGGTCGCGGCACTCCGCGCCCCGGAGATCGCGGAGGCGCTGGAGTGGCTACCCGTGCGCACCGCCAGCCGGAGCGAGTTGGTGACGGTCCACGATCCCGCCTATCTCGACGGGATCGCGGCTATGGCCGCGTCGGGTGGCGGCGCCCTGGACCCGGACACCGTGCTCAGTACCGGCTCGTGGGACACGGCCCTCATCACTGCCGGCGCCGGCCTGTCTGCCGTCGAAGCCCTCCAGGCCGGGCGGGGCGACGCCGCCTTCGTGGTCGGCCGGCCACCCGGTCACCATGCCGAGCGGGACCGGGGTATGGGCTTCTGCCTGGTGAACAACATTGCTGTTGCGGCGGCGGCGTTGCGCGCTCGCGGGGAGCGGGTGGCGATCGTCGATTGGGATGTCCACCACGGCAATGGCACGCAGGACGTCTTCTGGACGGATCCGAACGTCCTCTTCGTCTCCGTGCACCAGTCCCCGCTGTACCCCGGTACCGGCGGGTGGGACGAGCGCGGCGGTGGTGTGGGTCTCGGCACGACGATCAACCTGCCCCTCCCGCCGGGCGCCGCGGGAGACGCGTACCTGGCCCTCTTCGACGAGGTCGTGGTGCCGGCGGTTGAGCGCTTCGCCCCCACCTGGGTACTGGTGTCGGCTGGCTACGACGCGCATCGCGCCGATCCGCTGGCGCAGATGGAGCTCACCTCCGGCGACTACGCCGACCTGACCCGGCGGAGTGCGGCCCTCGCGCCTCAAGCCGGTCGGGTCGTCCTTTTCCTCGAAGGCGGCTACGACCTGGTGGCCCTGCGCGACTCGGTCTTCGCGTCGGCGTCCGCCCTCCTCGGAGGGAACGCCCGCCCGGAGCCGGGGTCGTCCGGTGGGACGGGGCGTGAGCGGGTGCCCGCCTACCGCGAGCTCTTCATCGACGAGCCTCTCCCCGGCTGAGTCCCCGAGCCGCGCGCGATTTAGCCGCGCACTCTTGCCGCGCGATCGACCGGTCATAGGGGTCTCGATCGCGGGGCAAC
>WQVT01000099.1 GCA_009785715.1 Acidimicrobiaceae bacterium
CGGGGCCACTGGGTGCTGGTCAACTTCTTCGCCTCGTGGTGCACCGACTGCAAGGCGGAGCTCGCCCAGCTCGCCGACCTCGAGCACCGGCACCCGGCGGGGCTGTCCGTGGTGAGCGTCGACGGCCTCGACGACTCGTTTGGCAAGGCGGCGCAGCTGATCCGGGCCGGCGGGGGCGGCTGGCCGCTCGTCAACGACCCCGCCGCCCTGCAGGCCTACCGGGTCGACTCCCTCCCCCAGTCGTTCCTCGTGAACCCAGACGGGAAGGTCACCGACCACGTGTTCGGCGGCGTCAAGGCCGCCACGCTCACCGCCCGGCTCACGGCCTCGTCCTGACGAATTTCGGGAACTGCACGGCCGGAGGCGCGCACTACTCCGTCGTGATCACCAGATGGAGGCGGCTCGGCTTCGGCGCGGCGACGCTCGCGCTGGCCCCCGCGTCTCTGGTTTCGGTGGCCTCGGCCGCGCCGGCTGCCGGGTCGGCCACCCACGGCGGGATCCAGGTCACCGGAGCCTTCGTCCCCCTGCCGGCGAGCCCGTCGGTGGCGTCCGCCTACCTCGTGTTCCACAACCTGACCGGGCGAGCCGACACCCTGCTCTCGGCCAGGGCCCCGTGGGCCAGCCAGACGATGCCGATGAGCGAGGGCGCCACGAGCATGACGATGCTCGGCCCGGTGAGGATCCCCCCGCATGGCCGGGTGGCCTTCAACCCCGGTCACGATCACCTCATGCTCCAGGGCCTGCGCCGCAAGCTGAAGGTCGGCGAACGCGTCGAAGTGCGCCTCCACTTCCGTCACGCCGGCACCGTGGACGTGGCGATCCCCGTCGTTCCCCTGAACCGGATTCTCGATACAGAGTCGGGCAAAGGGGCCGTGAAGGCTGGCGCGTCACCCACCACGATGGGCCATATGGCGGGCATGTGAGACCGATCCCCCGTTCCCGTCGCACCGGTACGCGCCTCGGTCTGGCGCTGGCCGGGCTTTCGCTCACTGCGGCCCTGCTCGCCGCCTGCGGCGGCTCGGGCTCGCCGACCGCCAGCGCGAACGGCGGCGGGGTCATGCACGTCACCGGTTCGAGCGGGCCGTCGCAGAGCGACCCGCACTATCCGGGGGCCATCGTCACACCCGATGCCGCCGGCAAGCCCACGGTCACCCTCACCGACACGTCCGATCAGCCCTACAACCTCGCCCGGGCGACCCAGGGCCGGGTGACGCTCGTCTACTTCGGCTACACGCACTGCCCGGACGTGTGCCCGATCAACATGGCCCTCGCCGGCGCCACCGTGAACCGACTGGCTCCGAAGCTCCGCGACCGGGTCACGGTGGTCTTCATCACCACCGACCCCAAGCGGGACACCCCGAAGGTGATCCGGGCCTGGCTCGACAACTTCAGCGGTGGCGACCGCTTCGTCGGGCTGACCGGCACCATCGGCGAGATCCACCAGGCCGAGAAGCAGGTCGGCATGCCGCTTTCGTTCGTCGAGAGCGGGCCCGGCGCCGGCAACAGCGGCTACCAGATCGAGCACGCGGGATACCTGCTCGCCTATTCCCAGGACAACGTGGCGCACCTGCAGTTCTACGACAATGAGCCGGCCCCGAGCTTCGCCACCAGCCTGTCGAACCTGGTCACCCACGGCTTCCAGCGTTGAGGCGCCGATCGCTCTCCGCCGGGCTCGTTGCCTGGCTGGGTGTCGCAGCCCTGGCGGTGTCGGCCTGCGGCGGCGGCAACAGCGGCGGGGGGGCCACCGTGGTGGACACGACCCAGCTCGGTGCGCTGGGGCCGGTCCTGACGACGTCCGCCGGGCGGGTGCTCTACATGTTCCCCCCCGACGCTGAGCGTCACGTCACCTGCACCCGACGGTGCGCCGCCGTCTGGCCCCCCTTGACCGCTGCCGGTCACCGGGCGCCCGAGGCCGGATCGGGGGTCCAGCAGTCGCTGCTCGGCACCGACCCCGATCCCGCCGGCGGCGCAGCGGTGGTCACCTACGACGGCTGGCCGCTCTACACCTACGTCCACGACCTCAAGCCGAGGCAGGCCAAGGGCCAGGCCCGCTTTGACGGGGGCGGCTTCTGGTACGTGATCGCTCCGAGCGGACAGCCGATCACCGTCGGGGCCTGACTCTGCAACTGACCCAGCCGGCACTACCCGCCGGCGAGGCCAACGCCCAAGCCGCGACCGAAGGCCTCCCCGTTCTTGTCGGCGAGACTGCCGGGCCCTTCGTTCTTGTCGCTGCCGAGGCCCTCGACGGTGCCGACACGACCCGCCGTGCCGTTCACGACGTTGGCCGCGTCCAGCAATTGCTTCGAGCGGTACAGGAGGACCGCCTCGTCGACCTCCGCCTGGCCGACGTTGCCCTCACTGACCGCAACCCCGAGCTTCGCCCAGTCGAGCTTCACCGACGGGTCGTCCAGCTTCTTGACGGCGTCCGCCAACCTCGCCGCTCCCGCTGCGGTGTCCTCGATCGCCGGCGCGGTGACGTCCACCGCCTTGTCCGTGGCGCGGGCGGCGAGCGTGCCGGTGCCATCCGTCACGGCGGCGATCGCGATCGTCGGGACCAGCGCGCCCAGCCATTTGGCCGGGTCCTTCTCCAGCAGCTGCCAGTTGAAGACGGCCGTGACCAGCCGGCCGGGATGGGTGACCCCCTGACCCAGATCGTGGAGGAGGGTCTGCGCCCCCGGCGAGAGCGAGAACGGGCTCCCGCTCGTGCCGGGGATCATGGGCGGACGCAGCAGTTCGAAGAGGTTGTACAGGCCCTTGCCCAGATCGACCGTGGCACCGACGGCGCCGTGGAAGAAGTGGCTCGTTTCCTTTTCGATGAAGTGCCACCCCTCCGTGAATATGCTCCCGCCGCCCTTGTGCTGCTTGATCGTGGCGCGCTGGATGACCGTACGGCTCCAGCTGTCGAGGCTTGCCGGGTTGACGGAGCGCACGGCCCGGGTGACCTGGGCGAGGTGGCTGATGGCGAACCCGCTCGAGGCGAGGATCGGCAGGTCGAGCAGGGCCGCGGCGTCGCGGTGGAGCTGGTCTGCGGCGGCGATGTCGACGAAGTTTCCGGCCGGGGCCTGGGGAATGGCCCGCTCGACGGTGAGGGCCTCCTGTTCGCAAAGCTGTGCGAAGGTCTGCAGCGCCTGCTGGCGGTGATGGTCCGCGTCCTCGAATGCCCGCTCGGCGAGCTGGTACGCCCGGGTCGTCTGCTCCACCGCGGGATAGAGCTCGGCGCAGCGCCGGGCCCAGGCCGACACCTCGGACTGCCACGCGGGGTTGGAGGTGGCGAGTCGGGTCGCCATCTCGAGCTGGTCCTGGGCGAGCTGCCACGCCTGTTTGGCATGGGTCATCGCATCCTTGGCCCGGTGCATCGCACGTTCGTCGTCCTGGGCGTCCTCGACCGCGTGGGCGACGATGCCGAGCATGGAGGCGACGCGGTCGTAGGCCGATTGCACGGCCGAGTAGCCGTCCCTGACCTCACCCGCGAAGGAGCGGAGACGATCGGCCCAGGGCCCGACGATCACGCTCGGCGGCATCTGCTCCGCCGCCAGGATCACCGAGTTGGCCTGGTCCCCGGCGGCCTGGGAGTGGCCTCCCCAGGTCTGCGCCGTGGCGCGGATGTCGTCCGCGTTGCCCCCGACCGGCATCAGCCACCGATCCCGAGGAACGTTTCCCGGTAGCGCAGCACCACCAGGGCCCCCTGGCCCGCGGCCTGGCAGAGGCCGGCGTGGTACGTGCCGACACCAGTCGCAAATTTGCCCAACGACTCCTCCGCGGCGGCGTCACCGAGCGACGGGAGGGTCGAGCCGGATGGCTGGCCGCTCGCCCCCTGGAGGTAGCCCGCGGCGGAGGTGAGGCGACCGGGGTCGGCGACGATCAGGAGTCCGCTCACCGCTCCAGTGTGGGTGACGGGTGGCCGCGGCCCAATGGGGAACACTCCCCAACCGCGCCGCCTCCGGCGGCTCGGGACGTGGGAACCTTGGGCGGTGCGAGGTCGTGGCTGGATGATGATCGGCGCCGGCCTCGGCATCGCGGTCGGCCTCGGCGAGGTGCCGTTCCTCGCCGGCGCGGCCCGCTCGCTCGCCGACACCGCCCAGCACCTGGTCGCCGACGGCGGACGCCACCTGGTCAACGACGCGGCCACGCACGGGGCGTCGGGGCGGGTCGTGTCGGGAATCACCGCCCTGATCGGCGTGCTGATCCCCGGGATCACCGCGCTGTTGCTGGTGCTCGCCGCCGTCGGGTCGAGCCGGCTCCGGTCGGTGGTGGCGCTGGCCGTCGTGGCGCTCGGCGCGCTGTCCTTCGCCTACCAACCGAGGGGCGTGGCCGCCGGCGAGCTCGTCCTCGCCCTGGTGGCGGCCGTGGCGGCGGTGGCCCTCTCCGGGCCGCTCGTCGTCGCACCCCTGGCCGGGCTCGCTGCGCTGATCGGTACCCAGTACCTCCCGCAGATCGTGTCCGGAAACTCGAGCCTGGCGCTGAACAACGTCGACCTGATGCACCAGGCACTGACCGGAAACCCCGGGACCCCGGCGGTGCTGCAGGTGGTGCTGCTCATCGTCGCCGCGGTCCCCTTCGCCTACGCAGGGCGGCTCATCCTCGAGTCCTAACATGGCCCGATGACCGATGTGACGGACGTGGTATCTCCAGGTCGGGTGGCCGTGGTCACCGGCGCGGCGAGCGGGATCGGCCTCGGCTTCTGCGAACGCTTCGCCGCCGAGGGCATGCGCGTCGTGATGGCGGACGTCGAGGAGGCGGCGCTCAAGTCCGCCGCCGACCGGGTGGCGTCGGCCGGGGGCGAGGTGCTCCCGGTGGCGACGGACGTCTCGGAGGCCGAGCAGGTCGACGCGTTGCGGGATCAGACGCTGTCGACCTTCGGCGCGGTGCACCTGCTGTGCAACAACGCCGGCGTCGGTGGCTCGCACGCCCCCCTCTGGGAGATCCCCCTCGGCGAGTGGGAGTGGATCCTCGGCGTCAACCTGTGGGGGGTCGTGCACGGCGTTCGCTCGTTCATGCCGGCGTTGCTCGACTCCGATGCCGCCTACCTGGTCAACACCGCCTCGATCTTCGGCGCCTTCGCCGGGGCCCTCGGCCCGTACGGGATCTCCAAGAACGCCGTGGTGACCCTGACCGAGACGCTGCACTTCCAGCTGGCCGAGCTGGGGTCTCCGATCGGCCTCTCGGTCCTCTGCCCCGGGCCGGTGAAGACGAACTTCGCCACCTCGGAACGCAACCGGCCGGCCTCCGCCGGCCCGGCCCGGGTCCGGGACGACCACGAGCAAGGGGCGAGGGAGACCTTCGATCAGCTCTGGGCGAGCGGACGGGAGCCGTCCGAGGTCGCCGACATCGTCGTCGAGGGGATCCGGGCCCGGCGCTTCTACCTGCTCACCTCCACGAACCGCAACGAGGCGGTCCGCCGGCGGGGCGAGCAGATCGTGGCCGGCGCGCCGCCGACCCCGCCGTTCCCCTGACCCCGGTGTTCGTTCGCTGATCGGGGGGTGAGCCGGGCGGTCAGAAGCCGGAGAGACCCACGATCGGTCGGTTCAGGCTTGCGGCGCCGAGCGAGCCGTGGAAGGCGGCGGCGCCGAAGCTGAAGATGCCGCCGTCCGCCGCCACAAATCGGTACCCGGTGCCGTTCGGGAGCGCCTCCATGCCGACGATCGGCTTCCGCAGGCGGAGTGCGCCGGTGGAGCCGAAAAACGTTGCGCCGAAGGAGAAGATCCCGCCATCGGAAGCCACCAGCCAGTAGCCCCCGGTGGCGACGTCCACGGCCATGCCGACGACGGGCTTGTTGAGCTTGATGGCGCCGGTCGAGCCGAAGAACTCGGCGTCGCCGAAGTCGAAGATGCCGCCGTCCGAGGCGACCAGCCGATACCCGTTCCCGTCCGCGGTCGGTGCCATGCCGACGATGGGCTTGTTGAGCTTGATGGCGCCGGTCGAGCCGTGGAACCGGGCGTCCCCGAAGGAGAAGATCCCGCCGTCCGAGGCGACGAGCCAGTAGCCGCGGCCGTCGGGGGTGGCGGCCATGCCGACGATCGGCTTGTTGAGCCGGTGGCCGCCCATCGAGCCGTAGAAGCCGGCGCCGCCGAAGGCGAACACCCCCCCGTCCGAGGCGACGAACCAGTAGCCGCCGGTGGCCGGCGATACGGCCATGCCGACGATCGGCTTGTTGAGCCGTATCGAGCCGGTGGAGCCGCAGAAGGGTATGCCGCCGAAGGAGAACACGCCCCCGTCGGAGGCGACGAGGCGGTAGTCGCCCGGGAAGGCGGCGTTCGGGATCGTGCAGGCGTTCAGGGAACCGGGACGGGGGAGGCCGCCGGCGTCGCCGGTGAGGCGGGGGTCGTGGTGGAACATCGGCCACGCGCCGCCCTCGTCCACCCTGGCGCCGTCCGATCCGGGGATCTCGTAGTGGTAGATGAACCCCTGATTGGCCGCGCCCCCGTAGCCGGCGAGGGTGATGCCGATCGTGCCGTTCGGGTCATCGGTGACCAGCGGGGAGTTCTGGAACCCGATGGTCCCGGCCGGGTCACCCGGGCCGAGGAGGGTCTCGACCAGGGCACCGGTCCTGCCGTCCAGGATGTCGAGCCCCTGGATCGTGGGGACCAGCACGTCCTGGTACCCCGACCCGGTCAGATCGGCGGTGACCACCGACCCGATCACCCGGGCCGGAACCGGCGTGTGCCAGAGGACCGCGCCGGTCGCAGCGTTGAGCGCCGATACCGACCCGGCCCTGCCGTTGTCGGCTCCCTCCACGACCTGCAGCTGCCCGTTGCCGAGCACGTCGGCCAGCGCCGGGCTCGAGTACGTGAACCCGTCCAGGCGCGTCTGCCAGACGAGCCGGCAGTCGGTGTTGAACGCCATCACGGTGTCGGTGTCGGACGCCCCGGGGAAGAAGTCGCCGGTACCGACGACGATCCCCGTGGCCCCGCCGCGGAGGATCCCGCCGATGGCCGGCGAGGAGTCCACGGTCTGGTTGGTGTCGAAGTGGCAGATAAGGCCCCCGCTGGCGTTCAGGATCCGCAGGTGGCCCCCCTGCGGGTACTGCTGGTCGAGCGCGAAGCCGCCCGTCTGGCCGCCCCCCTCGACGACCTCGTTCTGGCCGGTGCCGTAGAGGTCCCCTTCGGCCGCGGTCGAGAACACGCTGTCGGCGCTGAAGAACGGCCACCCCTGGAGGGGGGCGCCGTTGGCGGCCGCGAGGGCGTACTCCTCCTGGCCGAGCGAGCCGGCCACGACGCTGGTCTGCCCCTGGAGGGTGCCGACCGTGAGCGAGGCCTGCACGGCCTGGGCCGGGAAGGTGTCCGTGGGCGGGTTGTGGACCCGCGTCAGCCAGACCGGCCGGCCCGACGGGCTGAAGGCCTCGTACCCGCCGACCTTGTCGCTGTTGAAGGCGTTGCCTGAACCCACGTAGACGTCCCCGCCGGCGCCCACCGAGGGCGTCGAGTCGATCGGACCGGCGGCCGCCGCCGGCCACCCCGGCCCCGCCGGTTGCGGGCTGGCGGGGTCCGCCTGCTGCAGCGGATAGGCGTAGAGGTGGCCGCCGCGGTCGCCGACCACGACGGAGGGTCGGCCGTCGATGTTCGCCAGGTTGGGCGAGGACTCGGCGATCGGGAAGCCGGGGTCGGACAGGGCCACGTGCCACACGAGGCTGACCGGCACCTGCGCGGCGCCGGCGCTCGGGGCCGTGAGGACGGCCATCGCCGTCGTCGTCGGC
>WQVT01000100.1 GCA_009785715.1 Acidimicrobiaceae bacterium
GAACTGGGGCTTTCCGGTCTCGCAGCCGAGCAGTCGGCCAAAAGCGAGCCGAAGCACGGGCTGGTTCTGCTGCCGGTGACCGAGAATCAGCACGTGATTACCGACCAGATGGTTGCCAATGCCCTCGAAGAAGATTGATCCTGCCGACTTGCCGGATGTCAATGTGTTGATCGCGTTGGTCCACCCAGCGCACGTTCACCACGCCCAGGCGTTCGACTGGTTCTCCGAGACAGAGAGCTACGTCACGACTCCAGTCACAGAAGCCGGATTCATCCGACTGGCGCTGAATCAGTCGGTGATGGGCGGCCCTGTTTCGTTTGCGGAAGCGATGGTTTCTCTGAGCAGCGTGAAGCGTGACCCGCGGGCACAATTTCTCGCTGACGACGCGACTTTTAGCCAGCCACGGATTGCTCTTGACGGCCTGTTCGGTCACCAGCAGGTCACCCACATGCATCTGGTGAATCTTGCGTCGCGCCATGGGGCACGGCTCGTCACCTTCGACCGTCGGATCGCTGGAACACTTGTCGATCGGGACAGGGACTACGTCAAGATCATCGGCTAGCACGGCCCATCGCCCGGACCAGCCCGGTCCCAACGGTGACGAGCTGCCGGTCTCACCCCGGCGAGGGGCCGCTCTCACCCCGGCGAGCGTCGTCGGCTCCCGTTAGGGTGGGCTGAACGCCGTGGGGGATCGCCGCGCCGGCGCACGGCCTGACGAAGAGAAAGGCAGCGGATGCCAACACCAGCAACCCCGTCAGGGCCACCCGAGGGCCGGTACGACGTCATTGTCGTCGGAGGCGGCAATGCGGCCCTGTGCGCGGCGCTGTCGGCACGGGAACAGGGTGCCTCGGTCCTGCTCCTCGAACGGGCGCCGTTCGAGGCCCGCGGCGGGAATTCGGTCTACACCGACGGCCTCATGCGCTTTGTGTACGACGGGGTCGACGATATCCGGGCGCTGTCCCCGGATCTCACGGACGCAGAGGTCGCAATAACCGACTTCGGCACGTATACGGAACAAGATTTCTTCACGGATATGGGCCGGATCACGCAGTATCGCACGGATCCGGATCTGTGCGAGATTCTCGTCAAGAAGAGCCGTGAGACCCTCTTGTGGATGCGCGACCAGGGGGTCCGCTTCATGGCGAATTACGGCCGCCAGGCCTACAACGTGAACGGGCGGTTCAAGTTTTGGGGTGGTGCCACCATCGTCGTGGCCGAAGGAGGTCCCGGCCTCGTCAACGCCCTTTACCGCGCGGCTGAAGACGCGGGCATCGAGATTCGTTACGGCGCCTGGGTCAAGGATCTCATCTACGAGGACGGGGAGGTCCGCGGCGTTGTGGTGAGATCCGGCAGCACGTCGTACCCGGTCCGGTCGGCGTCGGTGATCCTGGCCTGCGGGGGCTTCGAAGCCAACACAGAATGGCGCACCAAATACCTGGGTCCCGGCTGGGATCTGGCACGGGTGCGGGGCACCCGGTACAACACCGGTGACGGCCTTGCCATGGCGCTCGCCATCGGGGCGGCGCCGTACGGCCACTGGTCGGGATGCCACGCGACGGCCTGGGAGCGCAACGCCCCGGATTTCGGCGATCCCGTTCTCACGCCGAGCTTTCAACGTCACAGCTATCCGCTCGGCATTGTGGTGAACGCAGATGGGCGTCGCTTCATCGATGAGGGTGCGGACTTTCGGAATTACACCTACGCCAAGTACGGGCGGGCCGTGCTCGAGCAGCCTGGCCAGGTGGCGTGGCAGATTTATGATTCCAAGGTGGCTCACCTCATGCGGGACGAATATCGGGGACGAGCCGTGACGAAGGTCCAGGCGGACACCATCGAGCAACTGGTCGCGAAGTTGGACGAGGTCGATGGCGCCCAGCTGCTCCGGACCATCGCCGAGTTCAACGAGGCCGTGCGTGAGGATGTGCCTTTTGAGCCGAATGTCAAGGACGGCCGGAGCGCCGATGGCCTGGAGGTCCCGAGAAGCAACTGGGCCAACAGACTTGACTCGCCCCCATTTGTCGCCTACGCGGTGACCTGTGGCGTCACCTTTACGTTTGGGGGACTGCACATCGACCCGAGCGGGCAGGTGCTGGACACCGGCGATCAGCAGATCCCAGGCCTGTATGCAGCCGGAGAGATGGTGGGCGGGATCTTTTATTTCAACTATCCGGGAGCGAGTGGGTTGACGAGTGGAGCCGTGTTCGGGCGGCTGGCCGGAACCCACGCTGCGCAAGCGGCATTACAACTTGAGGGGACGCCTGCATGAGCACCGACGTTGCGGTTCATCCGATCACGAGAGAATTGGCTGAATTCGGCAGCAGTTTGCGGTATGAGGACATCCCGGCGGACGTGGTCGCGATGGCGAAGCGGTGCATTCTCGACAGTCTCGCCTGCGGGGTGTACGGGGCCGCGACGCCGTGGACGGATGCGGTACGCGAGGTGGTTGGGGCACTGGGCCAGGACTCCCGGGCGACCGCCTGGGGGACCCGGTTTCGGGCGGACCCCACCGGTGTGGCGCTGATCAACGGCACGTCGGCACAGGGTTTCGAGCTGGATGACTGCCATGACCAGTCGATGTCCCACTACGGCGCCTCGGTCGTGCCGGCGGTCCTGGCCATGTCGGAATGGCTCGGCGGAGTGGACGGGCAGCAGCTGATCCTCGCGACGGTCGTCGGCTATGAGCTGGGCACCCGGATCGGGAACGCCGTCAGCCCCGGGGTCTTCATGCGGGGCTTCCATCCCTGCGGGCTCACGGGCACGTTCGCGGCCGCTGCCGCCGTCGCGAAGCTCACGAGCCTCGACACGGAGAAGTTCGTCAATGCCCTGGGCCTGGCCGGCTCGCAGGCGGCGGGCCTCATGGCCTCCCAGTACGGAGCGATGGCCAAGAGGTTCCACTCGGGCAAGGCCGCACAGAACGGCATCCTGAGCGCGCTGTCCGCCCGGGCGGGTTTGACCGGCGTGAGAGACGTCCTCGAGGCGCCCTACGGAGGCTTCTGCTCGAGCTACAGCGACGAGTACGACCTCGAGCTCGCCGTAACGGAGCTTGGCAAGGATTTCGAGATCCTCCGGAACGGCTTCAAGCAGTATTCCTCGCTCGCGAGCAGCCATACCTCTGTGGATGCCATCCGGGAGCTTGCTGCCAAGCACAAGTTCGAGGCGGATGACGTCGAGGGGGTCCTGGTGGAGACGACGGAGGTCGTGTTCCGCCACTGCGGATGGCCCTACGTGCCGGCCGAGACCATCACGGCGCAGATGAACCTCCCGTACACGGCGGCCGTCACCCTGCTCGACGGGATCGCCTTCGTCGATCAGTACGCGGACGACCGGCTGCGGGATCCGAAGGTTCTCGCGCTGGCGGAGAAAGTTTCCGTGGTGGTCGACCCGGAGCTGGACGCGCTGGGACCCGACGAGATGCGTGCCGTGCGGGTGACGATCTCGACGAAGGCGGGCGACAGGCACGCGACCCAGGTGCTGTACCGGAGCGGCCACTACAAGAACCCGCTGACGGACGAGGCGCTCGTGAGCAAGTTCCGGGACCTCGCCGGGCGGACCCTCACGGAGGAGGCGGTCGAGCGCATCATCGAGATCGTCTCGGGACTCGATGGCCAGGCGAACCCCGCGGCGCTCATCGGGGAGCGAGTGCAGCAGCTCAGGGACTGAGGTACGGATCGTGAGCTTGGCGATAGCCGAGGAGCTGGCAACCTTCAGCGCCGACCTTGCGGGCACAGATATCCCCGAAGAGGTGAGGGATTCCGCTCGCTGGCACCTGCTGGACACCCTGGGTGCCTGTGTGGCCGGGGCGATGCCCGGTGACGTCTGCGGGGCCAGCCTGGGTGAGCTCGCGAACCGGTGGCAAGGGGGCAGCTCGTCCGTCCTCGGCACGGGCACCCGGACTCGGCCCGAAGCTGCCGCGCTGATCAACGGAGCGTTCGCCCAGGTCCTCGAGCTCGACGACAAACACGGCCCCTCTCTCGCCCGGCCGGGCTCCTCGGTGGTTCCCGCCGTGCTCTCTGTCGGCGAGGCGCTCGACATTTCGGTGGACGAGGCGCTCTCGGCAATCGTGGTCGGGTACGAGGTCATGATCCGGCTGGGCGGGGTCGCCGGGAGCGGCTTCCTGCGCCGGGGCTTCCACACGAGTGCGCTCCTCGGGGCGTTCGGAGCCGCCGCTGCAGCCGGGCGCGTGCGGGGCGCCAATTCGGCAACGATCGCGGATGCCATCGGCATAGCCGGGACCTTTGCGGCAGGGATCCAGGAGTCGACGCGAACGGGCTCGACCTCGAAGGTGCTGCACGGAGGTTGGGCGGCGCACGCAGGGTGTGTTGCCGCCGAACTGGCAGAGTGCGGGATCACGGGGCCGGCGAGCGTCATGGAGGGGTCCTACGGGCTCTACCACAGCCATCTGGCCCCTGACGACGACGATCTCGACTGGCCTGCGGCGACCGCCGAACTCGGCGTCAGGTGGTACACGCCCGAGACCGCCTTCAAGCCCTACCCGTGCTGCCAGGTGCTTCACTCCTTCATCGAGGCATCCAAGGAGATCCGCACCGCGCTGGCGGCGGACGGGGCCGGCGTCTCGGAGGTAGAAGAGGTTGTGTGCCTGGTCAAGGAGCCGGGACTCACCCTCGTCACGAAGCCGATGCCGGAGAAGCAGGCGCCGACGCACCCGCACGAAGCGCGGTTCAGCCTGCCTTTCGTGGTCGCCTCGGCCCTGCTCCACGGAGACATCGGGGTCGCGTCGTTCTCCGAGGCTGCGCTCTGCGATCGGGACATCATCAAGCTGGCAGCGCGGGTGAGCGCCGGCGAAGATCCGGATTCCGACTACCCGCTCCACTGCCCGGCGCGGATGGAGGTGAAGGCGGCCGGGAGGACCTACAGGTCCGAGGTGCTCTACCACCCCGGCTGCCCCGAGGCCCCCCTCTCTCCCGAGGCGGTGCGCCGCAAGTTCGTCGACAACGTCGATTGGCTGCTCGGCCCCGCCGCGCCGAGCGTCGCCGACCGGATCATCGCTGGTGAGCAGAAGACCGTGCGGGAGCTCATGGCCTGCTTTGCCTTGAACCCATGAAGATCGAGCGGGTCGAGATCATCGTCACGGAGCTCGGAAATCGGATCCAGCGGCAGCTGTCGAGCGGCTCCTACGACACGGGCGCTCCGGGGACCATCCTCGGCAAGCCGGTCCTGGTGCGGATCTACGCGGACGGCGTCGTCGGTACGGGCCAGGTTCGTCCCATCAGCCCGGGTCATTTCATAGCGGAGACGACGAGCAGCGTCGTAGCAGCCGTGCGGGACATCTATGGACCACTGCTCCTCGGGCGGAGCATCTTCGACCGTGAAGGAATCTGGTCCTCGTTCGACCGGCGCCTGCCAGGGAACAGCAACGCCCGGGCCGCGATCGACTATGCGCTGTTCGACGCGGCCGGCAAGGCGCTCGGACGTCCCGCCTACGACTTGCTCGGCGGTCTCTGTCAGCCGGAGATCCCCCTCGAATGGTCGATCAGCATGGCGGACACGGGCCAGATGATCGAGGACGCCCTCTCCGCGAGGGACGACTACGGCATCGACGTCCTGTGCATGAAGGCGGGCGGTCCCGGCGGGTGGGCGAGGGACGTCGAGAACTTTGCCGCGCTGCGGGAGGCGGTCGGCGAGGGGGTCACGATCGGCGTGGATCCCAACACGGGATGGACCGTGACGGACACCCTCCGGGCCCTGCGTGCGCTGGAGCCGATGGACCTCGGCTACCTCGAGCAGCCGGTTGATCGGTATGACCTGGACGGGCTCGCGAGGATCCGGCGGGCCGCCGGGGGCGTGCCGCTCATGGCCGACGAGAGCCTCTTCACGTTGCGTGACGCCTTCGAGCTGGCGAGGGTGGGCGCCGTCGATGTGTTGTGCATAAAGCTGTACAAAACGGCTGGTCTGGCCCAGGCGAAACGGATCACCGCGGTCGCAGAGGCCAGCAATATGAGAGTGAACATCGGCGGACTCGCGGTGCAGTCCCAACTCGAGGCCGCAGCGGGTGCACACTTCTACGCCAGCACGCCCGAAGAGCGGGTTATGCCTGCTGCCGAGTTCATCTTTGGATTGGGGGTCGGTGGCCAGGATCCGTTGGTCGCGGAGAGCGACTTCACGATCAGCCATGGGAAGGTGAAGGTGCCGGCGGGCCCCGGGCTCGGCGTGGTCCTGGACGAAGCAGCCGTCAGGGCGAAGACGCTGGCGAGAGAGGTGGCGGCGCCGACCTAGCAGGCGTCAGCAGGCGTCAACGCGGCCCCGCAGTAACGTCTCGATCGGGTCTGACGGACCACGGGGGGAGGACGAGGGGATGGCAACGGAGGAAGCGAAGCCCACGGTCGGGTTCATCGGGCTCGGCGTGATGGGCCGGCTCATGGCCGGCCATCTGCTCACGGCCGGATACCCGCTGGTGGTCTCGGACCTCCAGCGGGCGGCGGCCGAACCCGCCCTGGCGAGGGGGGCGCGCTGGGCCGAGAACGCCAAGGAGGTCGCGCAAACCACCGACGTCGTCCTCACGGCCCTGCCCGAGCCGAAGGATGTCGCTGCCGTTGCGCTGGGCGCCGAGGGCATCCTGGAGAACCTCGCACGGGGCAAGGCCTTCATCGACCTCTCGACGAACTCCCCGGAGGTGATTCGGGGGATCCACGATCGCGGCCTCGAGCTCGGAATCGAGGTGCTCGACGCGACGATGTCGGGAGGCATGCACGGGGCCGCCAGTCGTCAGCTGAGCCTGATCGTCGGCGGGGAGCGCGAGGTCTACGAGAAATACGATCCGCTCCTGTCCGCCATGAGCGAGAAGGTGCTGTACGCCGGCCCGAGCGGGAGCGGAGCGGTGGTGAAGATCGTGAACAACATGATCTCCCTCTGCTCGAGCATCCTGATCGGGGACGCCCTCCTCATCGGCGCCAAGGCAGGCGTCGATCTTGCGACCATGACCGACATCATCGGGAAGAGCACCGGTGCGACGTGGCGCATGAACGAATCGTTCCCCCGCTACATCCTGAAGGGGGACTTCGAGCCCGGCTTCGCGGTGGACCTTGCCGTGAAGGACCTGCGGCTCGCCGCCGAGCTGGCGGAACAGGAAGGACTGCGCTCCGCCTGCCTCGATCTCTTCCGGGAGCGTTACGCCGAGGCCCAGGCACGGGGATGGGGGAGGCTGCACTCGGAGGCCGTCGTGCGGCTTGCGGAAGAGGACGCGCAGCTGGAACTTCGAATCTGAGCCCGCCAGCAAGAGAAGACCCGCCAGCAAGAGAGATAGGAACGAACCCGACCGTGGCAGAACTCAAGCTTGCATTCATTGGTCTCGGGGCGATGGGTTATCCCATGGCCCGCCGGCTGAGCCAGAGGACCGACGTCGACCTGGTGCTCTTCGACAATTACCCTCCCACGCTCGAGCGGGCGAAGGAGTTGGGCGGTCGGATCGCGTCGTCGGTCGAGGATGCCGTCTCGGGCGCCGACGCGGTGTTCACGGTCCTGCCCGCGGATGCCCAGGTGGCGGAGGTCGCCTCACAGGTCGCCGCGGTCGGGCGCAACGGTCAGCTGTTCGCGGAGTTCAGCTCCATCGGGCCGGACACGATCGTCAGGGTGAAGGAAGACCTGAGCCGCGTGGGGGTCAGGACGGTCAGCCTGGCGA
>WQVT01000101.1 GCA_009785715.1 Acidimicrobiaceae bacterium
CACCAGATCGGCATGAACTGCGGGATCGGTGCGCTCGGCCCCTACAATCACGCGAACGCCACCATCGGCCGGGCCTATGGACTGCTGTCGCAGAACCTGCAGGGCGGCTCCGTCCCCGGAGAGACCTTCATGGGCTCCCAGGGCAACGGGTACACCTATAACAACCTGACCTTCGCCGAGAACGAGGAACGCAGCCCCTGGGAGCCGCTCCACGTCGCTAAGGGCTTCCGGCCGGACGACTCCGTGGTCAGCGTCTTCTACGGCGGCCGTTCCACCACCTTCTCCCTCGGGTTGCGCGAGACGCATTGGCGTGAGCACGTGCGCGACATGCTCCTCGGCGTCGACATCGTGAGCGCCCCGGCCCTTCTGCTCGACCCGATCACGGCCCGGCAGTTCGTCGAGCGCGGCGGGTTCGCCGCCAGGGAGCAACTCGTCAGGTTCGTCTTCGAGTCGGCGCAGATACCCGCGGCTCGCTACTGGGACCTGCAGCTGGTCCAGAACTACATCTACCCGCGTGCCACATTCGGGGAGGAGCCGCTGGCGAGCCGGTTGGCAGCGGCGGCCGACGAGCTGATCCCGATGTTCCTGGAGAAGGACATCAACGTCGTCGTGGTCGGGGGCGAGACCAACGGCTACTGGCAGATCCAGGGCAGCCATTACCGAAAGTCCGTGTCCGTCGACGAGTGGCGGTAGAGGCTCGTCTCAGAACGGCCGCCCGAGCAGACCGGGAGGCGATTCGTCACCTCGTCCAGCAGGCGTTCGCCGTCGATGGCGAAGACGGCCGTGAAGAGCTGGACATCGTCGAGGCCATCTGGAGCCTGGATGCGGCCTGTGACCACCTCGAGTTGGTGGCCACGGTCGGGGGGATCGTGTCCGGGTATGTCCTCGGGTCCTGGGGAGACCTCGAGGGACGGCCCGTCGCCGGCATCGCACCCGTGGCGGTGACGGCTCCACTTCAGCGCCAGGGTATGGGCACGGCCCTGATGAAAGAACTGATCGAGCGGGCGGACCACTCCCGGCTGCCCCTGCTGGTCCTGCTCGGTAGACCTGACTATTACGGCCGTTTCGGATTCGAATCGTCGGTGCCGCTCGGCATTCACTACCCGCCGGTCGGGCTACAGAGTCCCTACTTCCTGGTCCGGCGACTCCGGACCTTCACGGCCATCTTCCGCGGCGCTTACCGGTACGCGTGGGAGATTTAGAGTCGCGGCATGACAACCGGCGGAGATTCAGGCCTCACGGTCATCGGAGCGGGATGGTGCCCTCACTGCAAACGGGTCAAGAAGTTCCTGACCTCCCACAGGGTCCCTTACCAGAACGTCGACATCGATGAGCATCCGGGGGCGGTCGACCGTTTGAAGGAGTTGCAGCAAGGCGGCCAGATCGTTCCGACGGTCGTGTACGCCGACGGCTCGCACGATGTGAACCCGAGCGACGAAGTCCTCGCCGGGCGCCTGGGGATCAAGGCGGTGGCGGAGCGCTCTGCCTACGATCTCGTGATCGCCGGAGGAGGGCCGGCTGGCCTGACGGCCGCGATCTACGCCGCCCGCGAGGGGATCGACGCCATCGTCGTGGAGGCGAACGCATTCGGGGGTCAGGCCGCGATCAGCGGGAGGATCGACAATTACCCGGGCTTTCCCGAAGGGATCGGCGGTGCGGAACTTGCCGACCGATTCGTGGCCCAGGCCCGCAGATACGGCGTCGAACTGCTCCCGGCGGTCTCGGTCACCTCCGTCCGGCATGATGGCGCCGACCTGGTGACGACGCTCGCCTCGGGGCAGGACCTGGTCTCGCCGGCGGTCATCCTCGCCACCGGTTCGACCTATCGGCGTCTCGGCGTGCCGGGCGAGGAGGCTTTGATCGGCGCCGGCGTCCACTTTTGTGCCACCTGCGACGGTCCCCTCTATCGGGGGGCCGACGAGGTGCTGGTCATCGGTGGTGGCAACTCCGCCCTCGAGGAGGGGTTGCACCTTTCGCGCTTCGTCCGGCGGGTGCGGGTACTGGCGAGGTCGGAACTGACGGCCTCGTCGTTGGTCCAGGAGCGCGTGATGTCCGACCCGCAGTTCGACGTGCATACCGGTGTTGACGTGGTGGAAGTGGAAGGCGATGACGGTCGATTCGCGGCGGTGGTGACTCGCGACGCCGACACCGGTGCCCTCCATCGCTACCCGGCGGCGGCAGCATTTGTGTTTATCGGAATGCGGCCCAACACCGAATTCCTCGGGCCCGAGTTCGAGCGCGATGAGAGCGGCTTCCTGGTGACCGACGCGACCATGCAAACCCGCGTTGCCGGTGTCTTTGCGGCCGGTGACGTCCGATCGGGTGCAACCAAGCAGTTGGGCTCGGCGGTAGGCGACGGAATCGCCGCCCTCCTCATGGTCCGGAGCCACCTAGAAAGGAACCACCATGTCGGGAGGGTGCTGGTCGACGCTTGAGCACCCGGCTATCGGTGGTCCCCGGCGCCGGTTCGGACCAGCTTGCAGCGAAGGCGCCCCACAGGGGGTCCAAACCGCGCCGACGGGGAGAATCCGTAGTGGGATCGGTACTCACTACGGATGCCGGAGTGCTCCTTCGGAGTCCACCATCGGAGCATGCCCACGGGGCCGTCACAACAGCGATCGAATCCGACCGGCTCGGAGAGCTCTTCGATCGGGACACGCCGGCCGCTCTTCCGGTGGCGAGCAGGCCTCCCGAGGATCACGGTCCGCGTGGACGACCTCGAGGAGGCAAGGTGGCACGCGAGGAGGTCCTGGTGCTGAACCGGCGCGGCGGCGGGACCGCTGACGCCAGTGCAGCCCGCCCGTCCCCGCCCATCCCGGATAGACCAGCGCCCCCGCGAATGTGCCCGTGCAATTCACGCAGAATCAAGGTGGACGCGCATGAGCGATACTCTCATTTGAGGCGTGACGGTCCCTTGCGTCACTGTCGAGCTCGGGATACCCTACTGGGCATAGCTCCTGTCAATTGACTGGGGGCAAACTTGTGTGGGCGTGAAGGCATGCCCGCAGAAGGGGGGCCAGATGAGGGTACCGCGTTCCGGGCGTATTGGGCGCTCCGTATCAAGGGCGCGAGCGCTTGCGCTGGCCGCTGCAGGCCTGTCGCTGATGGTGCCCACCCTCGGCGCGACCACCGCGTCGGCTACGACGTCGGGCCTGGCGCTTGGCATCCAGGCAAGTGCGAACAATCCTGTAACCAACTTTGTTCAGTATGTCGGGGGAACGGCCGGGAAGGCCAACCCCAAGCTGTCGACGGTCGAGCTGGAATATATCAACCAGCAGGGTGGGTCCAGTGATATGGCGCCCGAGACCATCAATGGTGCTCTCGTCGCGGCGAAGTATCTCAACAATCAGGTCGGGGGTATCGACGGCCACCCCGTGAAGCTCGTGACGTGCGCCATAGCGGATACCGTGTCGCAGGCCGCGACGTGCGGCCAGGGATTTGCGAACAATAAGAACGTCACGGTCGCGGGTGTAGGCGACGTCGCGATTGGAAACCAGGCGCTGGAGGCGGCGGTGGCCCCCACCAAGAAGCCCTTGGTGTTCCTGATCGCCGGTTCCAACTCGGACGATCTCTACAAGCCCGGGTACGCGCTCTACGGCGACGGGACGCACGTCGAGGCACCCTGGGCGACGTTCTTCAAGAATCACCTCCACGTGAAGACGGTGGCGCTGATCAACCAGGATCTTCCCGGGACCGGCCTGGCGGTGACCATTACCCGCGACGCGCTGGAATACGACGGGATGAAGGTCAAGATCGCAAACTACGACCCCTCCCAGACCGACCTCACGGCGCCGCTGACAGCTGCGGGAGCAAGGACTGCGGACATCCTGCTCGCAGACGTCTACACCAACTCGGCCTGTGCGGACTTGTACTCCACCCTGAAGCAGCTCTCCATCACCACTCCGGTGGCGGTCAACATCCCTTGCGCGGATCCGCAGGTCGCACAAAGTGACGGTGGGAAGCTTCCGCCGTGGTATTACGCAGTGGCGACGGCCACCTCGCTTGATCCCACCAACAAGGCCGGGAACAAACTCAACGCGATCCTCCGCACCTATGGCGCGGGAAAGTATGTGGGTGACCCCTGGGTGCAGGACTCTTTCGGGCAGATGCTGACGATGGCCAAATGGGAGACCTCGATCCTGAAGTCCGGCGGGAAGATCGACCCGGCATCGGTTGCCCGGACGGCCACGGCCTTCAAGGGACCACTCGTGTTCGGAGCGCCGAACCTGGTGTGCGGGACGATCAAGAGTGCTCCGGCGGTCTGCAACGACGAGGTCAGTTACTTCAAGGCCGTCAACGGAGTGTTCCATCCGGTGGCACGGTGGCAAGCGCCTCCCAAGGGGTTCGTCGTACCGGCCGGATAGGGCAGTACCCGTAGGCTCCGACTAGAGGAGTTGGAGCTCGAGGGCGGCGACGGTCGCCGGGTCGGCGATGATCTCGATCTCGGTGATCGCGGCGCCGATGACCCGGAATGCGAAAATGGCTCGGGCCCGTCCGCCCGGAGCCCATACCGCTCCGGGCGCACCGTCGATGAGGGCGGGCCTCGCGCCCGTTGCCTGGCCGGCGAGGGCTCGGGCGACGGCGGAGGCGCCTCTCGCTTCGGCCTCGAGGTGAGGTGCTCCCCGGTCACGGTTGGCGGCGGCCGCCTCGGCGGCGGCGCGGTCCGCTCGGAGTACGGCGTCGGGGTCGAGCAGGCTCACGAGGGCGTCGAAGTCCCCGCGCCGCGACGCCGCCAGGAAGGCGTCGACCAGCTCCTGTTCGCGGTGCCGGTCTGCGGGTTGGGTCTCGTCGCTGCTCTGGACCCGCCGGCGAGCCCGGCTGGCCAGCTGGCGAGCTGCGGCAGGGGAGCGGTCGAGGATCGGGGCGATGTTCTCGAAGGGCACCGCGAAGAGGTCGTGCAGGACGAAAGCGAGCCGCTCCGAAGGTGGGAGGCTCTCGAGGACCAGAATCAGGGCTGGGCCCATGGTGTCAGCGAGGATTGCCTCTTCCTCCGGGCCGCCGGCGTCCGGTTCCATCGCCTCGGTTTCCAACGGCTCTTCGGGCTTGGTTCGTCGGGAGCGCAGCATGCCCAGGCAGACTCGCGACAAGACGGTGGTGAGCCACCCGCCCAGGTTGTCGATGCTGTCCGTGTCGGAGCGGCTGAGGCGGATCCAGGTTTCCTGCACCGCGTCCTCGGCTTCGGTCAGCGAGCCCAGCATGCGGTAGGCGACCGACTGCAGTCGGGAACGGTTCGCTTCGAACTGTGCCTCGAGGTCCTCATCCATCTCCATCATTGACGCGCCACCGGGCCGCGATGTGACGGCGGGGGTCTCGGAGTCGCCACGCAGGTGCCGATTTCGGTCCTGTCACATCCCTCCGGCCCGGCGCGTCATAGGGGCCATGACAGCAAGAATGAGCAACCCAGCCAGCGTGATCCCCGAGTCGATGAAGGGGATCCAGTCCATCATCCAGGCGGCATACAGCGCCGGGGTGCCCCGCTCCACCATGGAGCTGGCCCATCTGCGGGCCAGCCAGATCAACGGTTGCAGCCCCTGCGTCTACAGCGGGGCCGTCGGCGCCAAGAAGGCCGGGGAAAGCGACGAGCGGATCTTCGCCGTCGCTGCCTGGCGGGAAACCGACTTCTTCGACGAAGGGGAGCGGGCGGCGATGGCTCTGGCCGAGTCCATGACCCGCCTCGCCGATCGCGCCGACCCGGTCCCCGACGACGTGTGGGACGAGGCGGCCCGCCACTTCGACGAGAAGCAACTCGCAGGCCTGGTGCTGTGGATCGCAACCACGAACCTGTTCAACCGGCTCAACGCCACCACGAAGCAGCCCGCCGGCGCAGCCTGGTGATCGACCGCCCCAGCCGTGGTCCTACTAGGTCGAGTAGTCGGCGAAGCGAGCGGTCTGGGCCCGGGCGGCCGGGTCCGTGATGACGTTGACCACCGCGGGCCGTCCTTCCTCGGTGGCCTTGATCGCCCGCTCCAGGGCGGGTCGCACCTGGTCGGGCTCCTCGACGTGCTCGCCGTAGGCGCCCAGCGCCTCGGCCATCAGGTCGTAGCGGGTGAAGCCCAGGTCCCGGCCGGCCTTTGGGCGGTCGAGGGCCGTCCAGCCGCCGTTGTTGGAAATCACACACAGCACGGGGAGGTTGTGGCGCACGGCGGTGTCCACCTCCATCGCGTTCAGCCCGAAGGAGCCGTCGCCGTGAACGACGATGACCTGGGTGTCGGGCTTGGCCGCCTTGGCGCCGAGGCCGAAGGGCAACCCGACCCCCATCGTCCCCATCGGGCCGGAGTTGAGGCTGTGGCCGCTGGCGTAGATGGGGATGGCCTGGCGGCCGAAGTTGAGGATCTCCTGACCGTCGACGCTGAGCACTGCGTTGCGGTCCATCACGTCCCGCACCTCCTTGCAGAGCCGCAAGGGATGGATCGGCACCTGCGAGGTGGACAGGCGTCGCTCCGCCTCGGACCGCTTCTGGTTGTTGACTTCGGTCAGCCGGGCCGCCCAGTCCGCGTAGCGGTCGGGCCGCAGGCGACCGCCGTCGGCCTCCATCAGCTGAGCGAGGACGGTCCTGGCGTCGCCGACCAGCCCGGCGTCGACCGGTCGGGTCTTGCCGATCTCGGTCTCCTCGATGTCGAGCTGGATGAGCCGGGTGTCGGACCGGAAGCGGGGCGGGCGGGCGTAGTCGATGACGTAGTTGAGCCGGGTCCCCACCACCATCACGCAGTCGGCTTCTGAGAACGCCGTCGAGCGAGCGTTGAGGAGACTCAGGGGGTGGTCCTCGGGGATCACGCCCCGCCCCTGAGGGGTGGTGTAGAAGGGGATGCCCGCCCGCTCGACGAACGAGCGGAGCTCGGCGTCGGCCCCCGACCACAGGATGCCCGATCCCGACACCACAATGGGCCGCTCGGCTTCGTCCAGGACCCGGAGGGCCCGGTCGACATCGTCGGGGTGGGCGCCGGTCCGTAGCCGATGGGAGCGGGGCTCGACGAAGCGCACCTCTTCCTCAGGGACGTCCCGGTAGAGCACGTCGCCGGGCATGTCCAGGTACACGGGCCCGGGCCGTCCGGCGTACGCGTGGTGAAAGGCCGTATCGACCAGCTCGGGGATCCGGCGAGGGTCGTAGACCCGCTCGGCCCAGAGGGTGATCGGCTTGAACAACGAGACCTGGTCCAGCTCCTGGAAGGCGCCCAACCCGTACTGGCTGACCGGGCTGGAGCCACCGATGGCGACGAGCGGGGCTCCGTCGACGTAGGCGTTCGCGACTCCGGTGACCAGGTTGGTGGCTCCGGGGCCCGAGGCGGCCATGCAGGCCACCGGCCCTCCCCCGACCCGGCTGTACGCGTTTGCCATCATCACCGCGGCCTGCTCGTGGCGCACGTCGGTCATGCGGATGCCCTCATCCACGCAGGCGTTCTCGCAGTCGATCATGGGCCCACCCATGATGAAGAACACGTCTTTGACGCCCTGGTCCCGTAGGGCACGGGCCAGGATCACGTTGCCGGTCGTCATCAGATGACCCCCTCGTGCTCGAGCTTCTTGATCTCGTCGGGCTCCATCCCGAGCAGCCCGCCGTACACCTCGTGGTTGTGCTGGCCG
>WQVT01000102.1 GCA_009785715.1 Acidimicrobiaceae bacterium
GGGGACTCGCTCTCGAGGAAGCCGGTCTGCTCGGCGATCAGGTGCACCCCGCGGACCCACACCACCGCGGCGACGGCGATCAGCGCCGACCACCATCGTGCGCTGCCGGCAGACCCCCCCGTCGCCATCACGGGTCCGGGAACGATCAGCATCGCGACGAGCGGGAGAGTGGCCAGGGTGGCGATCCGGGTCGCCACCGGCCCGAAGCGGCGCACCCAGATCGTGGCCGTCACCGCCAGCACGAACAGCGGGTCACCCAGATTCGGGTGCGCCAGCATCCGGGTGCCGATCTCGTTGGCGGCGACCGCCACCAGCGGCAGGACCAGCAAGGCCAGCCAGCGCGCCGCTCCGTGGCCGTGGTCGTGCCGGTTGCTCACCCGCCCCATCGACAGGGCGAGCGCCACGGCCAGGATCACCACGTTGGCCGTGAGGTGGGCGTGGTGCTCGAGGAACAATGCCGTCGCGAAATTGCCGAGCGCGGCCACCATGGTGACCGCCGCCGGGCGGAGCAGGCTCAGCCACTGGTCGCGACCCGCAAGCCCCCGCCGGCGAGTCGCGCGCTGGCCGGCGTGGGGCTCCGCCGGCGGAGCGGACACCGCAGGCGGACCCACGGTTTCCGCCACCTATGCCATCTTCCGCGGGATCTCGAGGCGGGCGATCGCGATGCCCGACTCCCCGGCCACCGAATAGAGCAGGTACGTCCGCCCCTCCTCGCAGAAGATGGCGGGGTCGCGCAGCTGCCGGACCGGCTCGTCCTTCCAACCCCGCACCGACGGTTCGAGTGGCTCGTCCGCCCCCTCCCACGGGGTCTCGGGAGCGAGCACGTCGACGGCCGGCTCTGCGCGCCAGTCGTGCCAGTCCCCGCCGAGCGCAACGGGGGAGCAGAGGATCCGCTCGGGCCGGTCACCGACGCGGGTCCAGAAGACCAATAGTTCGTCACCGCGTACCAATAGTGCCGTGTGGCGCATCTCTCGCTCGAACAGCCGTGGGCCACGCTCGAAGCCCCCGAGCCCGTCGGCCGAGCGATAGAAGATCCCCGGCATGCCGATCGCATACCACCAGCCCTGGTAGGGGAACACGCGGAAATAGGGGCGGCCGAGCAGCTCCGGGCGGGCCTCGAAGGCCACGCCGTCGTGCGAGGTCGCAAGGCGGGTGTGCTGCACCCGGGTCTCGGTGTCGAGCCCGTGGTAGTACATCCGGATCGTCTCGCCGGCGGCGTCGACGTGCAGGTCGGGCGAGGCGATGTGCGGCCGGCGACCATCGGTTGGGAAGTGCGACCCGGCCAGCCCCAGCGTCCCGGTTTCGTACACGGTCCAGGGCCCTTCGAGGCGGTCCGCCGTGGCCAGGCGGATGTAGGTGCCTCGATGGTGGGCAAAGTACAGGTAGTAGCGGCCAAGCGGGTTCTCGAGCCATGGAGGGGCGGCGATGAGCGAGGGCCCGTTGATGTTCCGGCCGACGAACGGGGTCCGGTCGCGGTGCAGGATCGGGTTTCCCGGCAGCCGCTCCACTCCGAACGCCGGCGCCGATCCCGACGGCGGCGATCCCCGCTCAGGCACCGAGTCCGGCGGCACGATCCGTGTCCCGACTGGAGGCGGCGGGCTCGGCCGCAGGGTCCGCAGGCGTACGCGGCCGGAGGGCGGCAACATCCGCCTCGGCCAGGCGCTCCATCAGCTCGCCCGCCAGCGCCAGCAGCCGTCGTTCGGTGACGGTGAGCTGTTCGGCCATGGCCAGCGAGAGCCAGCTGTCCCGCTGGCGCATGTCGTTGACCAGCGTCTCGTAGCCGGCGTCGGTGATCGACAGCACCGCCCGACGGCGGTCGGCGAGATCGGTCCGCCGGCTGATCTCCGCCTTGTCCTCGAGCGCCGCCAGGGTGCGGGTGAGCGTCTGGGGCTGGACGCGCTCGGCTGCGGCGATCTCGCCGGCCGTCATCGGTCCGCGCCGGTTGAGGTGGCCGAGGACGCTCAGCTCCTGCAGCGGTACCCCGGCCTCGGGCCGCTCGAAGCGCAGCCGCCTGCCGAGGCGCGTCGTGCCCCGCCGCAGCGCCATCGCGGCGTCGAGGAGGTCGTCATCGGTTCCCACGCATCGTACGCTAGCGCGTACCATTTCTCGGTGGCGAAGCAAAGGTGGCGCGCGCCGCCTATCTCCCGGTGGAGATCACCAGCTGGCCGGCTCGACGTCCTTGAGCTCCTGGATCGCCGGCGCCCACTTTTCCTCGAGCCAGGCGACGGGGTCGGGGCGGATCGAACGAGCGGCCACCGTGCTCACGCCGACCTTGGCGAGGGCCTCCGCGCCGGCGACGATGCTGTCGGGCGTGGCGTCGTCGGGCTCCATGAACGACACCGTCACCTCGATCTCGGACGGGTCGCGGCCGACCTTCTCGCAGTGGCCGCGCAGGACCTCGATCTTGTGGGCGACCGTGGCGGCGTCGCCGCCGAAGTTGCAGGCGTCCGCATAGGTGGCGACGAGTCGCAGGGTCTTGCGCTCTCCGCCCCCGCCGATCAGGATCCTCGGCCGGGGTGAGCTGACGGGCGGCGGGGAGCAGAGGGTCTCGGCCAGCTGGTAGTGCTTGCCTTCGTAGGGACCGTTGTCGTCGCTCCACATCTGCCGGCAGATCTGCAGCGCCTCCTCGAGACGCTCGAAGCGCTCGGCCAGCGGCGGGAAGGGGACGCCGAGGGCGTGGTGCTCCCGCTCGTACCAGGCGGCGCCGATGCCGAGCTCGGCGCGGCCGCCGGAGAGGACGTCGACGGTGGTCACGGTCTTGGCCAGCAGCCCCGGGTGCCGGTACGTGACCCCGGTGACGAGCAGCCGGAAGCGCAGCCGCTCGGTGACTGCCGCGGCGAACGCCAGGGTGGAGTAGCCCTCCAGCATCGGCTCCTCCGCCGGCCAGACGCGCTCCATCTGGAAGTAGTGGTCCATCACCGACATGGTCCGGATGCCGATGCTCTCGGCCGTCTGAGCCTGGGCCTTGAGGGTTGGGCCGATGGCCGAGGGGCCGCCGGGCCAGGTGAAACGGGGGACATGAAGATCAACGTTCATGCCGCGAACGCTACCTACCGTTGCGAGGGGCGTGTTTCACGGATAGCGGTGCACGCGGTCGATCACCAGGTCGGCCACGAGGTCGGGCCGCGACAGGAACGGCGAGTGGCCCGTGTCGAACTCGACCACCTCGGTGGCGTTCTTCGCCATTTCGCGCTGCTCGTCGGGGTGGATGGCCAGATCGCGGGCGCAGACCACGTAGGTGGTCGGCGCCTCGCGCCACGCGGCAACGGCGGTCGTCTCGAGGCGGGTCCACCCCGACACGTGGAACGGCCGGAGCTTGCCGACGGCGTCGGCCGCCAGCTCAGGTGGGACGTCGTTATAGAAGGCGTCGATGGCGGCGTCGGGGATCACGATCGACACGTCGCCAACCGTCTCCGCCGCCGGCCGGGCGTCGGTCGGCCTTCGGGTGGCGTGCTCGATGACGGGGATCCCGGCCTCGAGGAGGAACGCCGCCAGGTAGACGAGGTGCCGGACGTTTCCCTGGCCGCTGGCGCCGAGTGTCATCGGGCTTCCGCCCCAGGAGTGGCCGACCACCACCGCGCCGTCGTCGAGGCGCTCCAATGCCTCTCTCACCACGCCGGCATCCTCTTCGAGCGTGGTCATCGGGAGGTCGAGCGCCACCGAGGGGACGTCCGCATCGTCGAGTCGCGCCCGGACCAGGTCCCAGCACCATGCCCCGTGCCATCCCCCGTGCACGAACACGGCGGTGGTCATTCAGGCCACCGCCCGCCGGAAGACGTTGGTGGCCCAGCCCACCGTCAAGACGGCGAGCGGGGTGAGCACGGCGAAGGCCTGCCAGGTCGCCGAGGTGGCCAGGTTCCCGGCGCTCAGGGATCGGGCCGCCTCGACCAGGTAGTAGAGCGGGTCGAAGTGGGCGAGCACCCGCAGCCAGGTGGGGCCGAGGGAGATCGGCAGCAGCACACCGGCGAGCAGCATCACCGGCAGGTTCATGCCGTTGATGATCGCGGCGAACCCGTTGATATCGCCGGTGGCTATGGCCATCGAGATGGAGAACGCGGCGGTCGTGGTCATCAGCAGGCCGAGCAGGACCGCGAGGATCAGCAGGCCGGCGAGGTGAATGTGGAAGCCGAAGGCGGCGCCGACCGCCACGAGGAGGATGTCGAAGAAGAACATGGATGCCGTGCCGAAGAGGATCGGGCCGAGCAGGATCGCGGCCCGGCTGGCCGGGGTCACCCGGAACCGCTCCGTCACGCCCTGCTGGAGCTCGAAGATCATGTTGAAGCCGGGCCCGCTGCCGCTGGCGAAGGCGAGCAGCGCCAGGATGCCGGGCAGGAACCCGTCGATCGCCCGGCCGGAAGTGGAGAGCCCGGACGAGTGGCTCGAGATGCTGTTCAACAGTGGCGTGAACAGCACCAGGTAGAGGAGTGGGGTCGACATGCCGACGAACACCCAGACGGGGTTGCGCACCATCTGCAGCCCATAGCGGTTGAACAAAAGGCGGGTATCGGTCAAGGCTCTCATGCCGCCTCTCCTTCCGTTTGAAGCATCGACTCGGGACCTCCGTCGGGGCCGGCGTCGCGGAGCGATCGGCCGGTCTTTGCCAGGAACACGTCGTCAAGGGTGGGCTCCGACAGGCTGACCGAGGCCACGTCGATCTGCTCCGCATCGAGCAGGCGGAGCAACTCCGGCAGCGCCTTGGTGCCGTCGTCGACATACAGCCGGAGCGCATCGCCCTGGATCGCTGCGTCGTTGACCGAGGCGGTCTGGCCGACGAGGGCCAGCGCTCTCGGTGCGTCGTGTTCGGTGTCCTTCAGCCGGAACAGGACGCTGTCCCCCGCGACCTGCTGCTTGAGCGTCCGTGAGGTGCCCTCGGCGACGATCTGGCCGTGGTCCATGATCATCAGCCGGTCGCAGAGGGCGTCGGCCTCCTCGAGGTAGTGCGTCGTGATGAACACGGTCGTGCCCCGCAGGCGCAGCCCCTGGACGTGCTCCCAGAGGTGGGCCCGGTTCTGAGGGTCGAGCCCGGTGCTCGGCTCGTCGAGGAAGAGGACGTCCGGTCCGTGCACGATCCCGAGGGCGACGTCCAGCCGACGGCGTTGCCCGCCGGAATAGGTCTTGACGCGCCGGTCGGCGATCTCGGTCAGGTCGAGCACGGAGAGCACGTCGTCGGTGCGGCGCCCGGCCTCGGCCCTGTCGAGCCCGTAGAGCCGGGCCTGGAGGAGAAGGTTCTCGCGGCCGGTGGCCGAGTCGTCGGCGCCGCCCTGCTGGCTGACGTAGCCGATCCGGGAGCGCACGAGTTTCGGCTGCCGGGCGACGTCGGCGCCGGCGACACGGGCGGTCCCATCGTCGATCGGCAAGAGCGTGGTCAGCATGCGCAGCGTCGTCGTCTTGCCGGCGCCGTTCGGGCCGAGGAAGCCGAAGATCTCGCCCTCCGCGACCTCGAGATCGATGCCCTTTACCGCGTCGAGGTGCTTGCCCTTTACCGAGAAGCTCTTGCGCAGGCCCCTGGCCATGATCACTTGGTCTGTTTCCGTCACGAGATCTCCTTCACATCTGTGCCACTTTTGCCCACTACTTCTTCGTCCAACGGGTGCTGCCATGGTGACGGTGCCATCAGGTTCGCGCCGCCCTCGTCATGCATCTGACGCCACTGTTCGACGCCCTCCAGCCTCCCCGAGGTGATGTCCTCCACCAGGCGGTGCACATAGTCGATCTCGGCCTCTTTGAGCACCATGGCGAACTCGTTTTCGACCCAGAGCAGGCGCGGGAGCCCCAGCTTTTGGATGTACTCCCGGGCCCCCCGTGCCGCCGCCAATTCGACCTCCAGGCTGACGGCGCGTTCTTTGAGTAAGGCGAGCGCCGTGTCCGGAGGAAGCGCCGGAAGGAATGAAAGGGCGGCCACAAAGGCCGGGTATTCCTTGGTGGGAGCCGAGATGAGCTCGCTCAGCCAATCCTGGATTTCTGCGGTTCCCTTATCGGTCAGCCGGTAAATGGTCCGCTCGGGGAGGCGTCCGGGCCGCTCGGTCTCCTGGGCCTCGATCAGGCCACGCCGCTCCAGCGAATCGACCACGGCATAGAGCGACCCGTAGTTGAGACGGACGCTCTCGTGCTTGTGCCGCTGGCGCAACATGGTTGCCGCCTCGTAGGGGTGCATCGGGCGCTCGCCCAAGCAGATCAAGACCGCGAGCGCCAACGGGTTGCTGCGGCTGCTCCGAGCCATGGGCGCTCCTTTCTCGGGTACTCGATTTAGAGTGCCTCAAATTGGATAGCCTGTCAAGTGCTCATCCCCGATGAGTGGCCGGCGGGTTGATCGTCTGAGAGGCATGACCCGGATGCCCGGCCCGCCGCCCGCACCCGAACCCAGAGTGCTGCTCGACGGACTGGCATACGTGCAATCGCCTCGCTGGCACGACGGCAGGCTCTGGTTCGCCCACTGGGGGACCGGGGAGATCGTGGCCGTCGACCTCGACGGCCGGCACGAAGTCGTCGGCCGCGGGCCCGAGGGGTACGGGTGGTCCATCGACTGGTTGCCCGACGGGCGCCTCCTCGTCACGGGCAGGACGCTCCGGCGCGTCGAGCCTCGCGGAACCCTGGTCCCCCATGCGGATCTCAGTTGGATCGCCAGCCACGGCTGGAACGAGGTCGTCGTCGACGGGCGGGGCAACGCCTATGTGAACGGCGTCGGCCCCGACTTCCTCGCCTGCGAGCGCGCCAGCCCCGGGGTCGTGGCCATGGTCACCCCCGACGGCGAGGCCCGCCTGGTCGCCGGCGATATCGCTTTTCCCAATGGCATGGCGATCACCCCCGACAATTCGACCCTGATCGTCGCCGAGTCCTTCGGCGGTCGCCTCACGGCGTTCGACATCGCCCCCGACGGCGGCCTGTCCGACCGGCGTGTGTGGGCCGAGGGGCTGGGGCCCGACGGCATCACCCTCGACGCGGAGGGCGCCGTCTGGGTGCAGACCGCCGACACCTTCGCCCACTCCCGACGCGAGGGCGCCCCGCACGGCGCGGTCGTCCGGATCCGTCAGGGCGGCGAGGTGCTGGCCCGGATCGAGCACGACCGCGCCATCTTCGCCGTCATGCTCGGCGGTCCCGACGGCAGGACGCTGTTCATACTGGCTGCGGAGTGGCGAGGCATCGCGCACGTGGACGAGGCGGTGGCGGCGCGCACCGGGCAGATCCTGGTGGTCGACGCGCCGGCCCCGAAGGCCGGCTGGCCGTGAGTCCCCCGGTGACCTAACGGTCGGCGAAGGAGCTCAGAGAAAGGGTGTTGCCGTCGGGGTCGGCGAACCATGCCACCCGGTCGCCGCCCGGCGTCGTCCAGATGCCGGACTCGTCCTGGTCCATGCCTTCGTAGCGCTTGAACACCACGCCCGCCCCGGTCAGTTCTCCCACGGTCGTCGTGATATCGGAAACGCCCCAGCCGGCGATGGTGAACGGCTGCGGGGTGAGGTCGGGCACGGGAGTGATCCGCAGCTGGGTCCCGTTGGCGTCGAGGACGAGCGCGAAGGGCGTCTCCTCGGTCACCCGCAAGCCGAGCGTCTGCTCGTAGAACGCCCGGGCGCGGCTGA
>WQVT01000103.1 GCA_009785715.1 Acidimicrobiaceae bacterium
CGGGTGCTGCCGACTCGCTCGTGGATTCCGGCGCAGCCGATTCGCTCGTGGATTCCGGCGCAGCCGATTCGCTCGTGGATTCCGGCGCAGCCGATTCGCTCGTGGATTCCGGCGCAGCCGATTCGCTGGTCGACTCCGGGGTCGCCGACTCGCTGGCAGGGGTCAGGGCCATGCTGCCCTCTGTTGCCAGAGTGTGCATGTTTGTGGCTGTGACGTCGTATGAGACGGGCGGCGGGATGTGGAACGTCATATGGTGCCCCCGCCGCGCACCGGGACAGAATCGGCCTGGGAAATCACCGCCGACCTCCGGTTCCACCACCAACACGAACACGCACATGTGGAGCGTCCCCCTCCAAAGCTGGGACGCTTAGCGCAACCGACCGAGCGGCTGGTCGCTCAAATCTGCGGGCTCTGGCCCAGTCGCCGCACCATGTGCCAGTGGTTCGTGTCATCCATCCGCCTAAAGTCGATTTGGTCGAGCAGTGCCTCCGCGATGGGGAGCCCGCGCCCACCCTCGGCGTCCTCACCAGGCATGTCCTCGCCCCGTCGGGGCTGGAATTGCTGACCCGTGTCATCGAGTAGGGCCTCGATCTCGTCCTCGTGAACTCGAACCGTGAACCTCCAGCGCACCTCGCCGACCGGCCGACCGTGTTCGACGACGTTGTTGGCGATCTCGATGACTGCTGTTTCGAACAGCATGACGTCCATCGGGTCGAGCTCGGGGTTGTCGCCGGCGGCCTGCGCTAGGAGGCTGTGCACGGCGTCAAGTTGGTCAGGGACAGCGAAGCCCTCCAGCACGTACTCCTTTCCTCCCAGCTCGCCGTCACCAGTCATGCAGGGCTTCCTCGACCGTCGCGTAGGGGGCCAGGATCCGGTCGAGGTTGGTCAGCTTGAGCACAGCGCGCACCTGGTCGCCAGCGGCGGCGACCCGCAAGTCGCCGCCCTGCTTTCGCGCGACCTTGGTTCCGGCTACGAGCGCGCCCAGACCAGAGGAGTCGATGAAGTCGACCTTGTGCAGGTCTACGACGAGCCGGGCCTTTCCCGCGGCCACGAGGTCGTCGATCCGCGTCTTGAGCGTTGGCGCCGCCACCATGTTGAACTTGCCCTCGGGCGCGAGCACCACATAGGTGTCCTTGTCCACCTCCTCGAAGCTCATCTGTGGGTTCTCCTTGTCGCATCGTCATGTCGTTCCAGCTGCGGATCCTTGGGTCGTCGCGTCAAGTTCGGCGATCCGTCTGATGGCGAGCACCGTGACATCGTCTGTCGCTCCCTGGGAGATCGCGAAGGTCACGAGGGTGTCCACAATCCGCCGGCAGCTCATTTTGAGGTCGTAGACCAAGCGCAACCTGGCCTCGAGCTCTCCGAATGAGTCGTCGACCACGTCGAAAAGGCCATCGGACATGATGATGAGCAGCTCGTCCTCCGCCAAGAAGTCCGAAGCCATACTCCAAGTGTCTTCGAGGGGCCCTATGGGCAGGTAGTCCTGGTCGAGCCGCCGGTAGCGATCCTTCGAGACGATGATGGCCAGCCCATGACCTGCGTCGACGTAGTCGAGCGTTCCGGTGATCGGGTCCATTCGCCCGACCCACAGCGTCGAGAACCGGTCGTTGGCCTCAAAGTCGCGGCCGGTAGTCGCAAAGGTCCGCGCGACGGCCTCGCCGATGTCGGTGAACGGAGCGTGGCCGCGCATTACGGCGCGCGCCTCGGACGCAAAGAGGGAGGCGGAAAGCCCCTTTCCCATGACGTCGCCAAGCACCACCTGGAGCCGTTTCCCACCATTGGCCGGGTCGTCGACGACCATCCAGTCGAAGTAGTCGCCGCCTGCCTCTTTGGCAGGATGGAGACGCCCGGCAATCTCGATACCGTCGATGTCTGGCGCCGACGCCGGCAGCATGAGCTGCTGCACCTGCCCGACGAGGTCCATCTCCTTCTGGACAGTGAGCTCATATTCAAGCAATGCCCCGAGGTCGCCGAGAAGCTGCCGCTGCTGGGGGCCCAGCGTGCGCGGCGCAAGGTCAAGGATGCACAATGCACCGATGTTCTGGCCACTCTGACCGCGCACGGGAACCCCCGCGTAGAAGCGCAGCCGCGGAGCGTCCACAACAGCGGGGATCGCCGCGAACCGGTTGTCTTCGCGTAGGTCGCGGACCTCGAGGATCTGGTCCTCCAGGACCGTTACGTGACAGACGGAGTCCTCGACTGGAATCTCCCCTTTCGGGAAGCCCACGGACGAGACCGTGAACTGCTTGTCGTTGCCGATGAGGTTCAGCGCGGCCATAGGTGCTCCGAAGAGGGCCTGTGCCAGTCGCACGAAGCGGTCGTAGCGTTCCGCCGGCACGCTCTTGGCAATGGCGTTCGCCTCCTGCTGGCCAGTGTTAGGAGGCATCACCATGGCTCGGACTTATTCAGCCAGACCGTCGAGAATGGGCTCGATCTGCAAGACCGAGCGCCGCGTGGCCGACCACCCCATCCCGAGCGACGTCTCGCGGTTGGTGATGAGCACGACCACAGCCTCCGGGTGGTTGGGCAGCACCATCATGAAGTGGATGGTGCCGCGCGTCGTCATTTGTATCTCCTCGATGAGACGCTCGCTCGGCTGCACTCGCTGGGCAGAGATCAGGTCCTCGACGTGGCGAACCGTCTGACCGCGGAACATCTCCACGGACGCGGCAGCCACCGCTTCGAGATACTCCTGCGTAAAGTAGGACACGTGGTGGGCCACCCCGAGCAGGGCGCCAGAGCGCAGGTCGGCGACCGCGCACCCGAGGGCTCCCTCGACCTCATCGAGGACTGACTCGAGGACCTCGTCGAGGCTGCCGATATGCACCACGTGCCTACTCTAACAGCGGCACCGCCCAGAGCGATCGACGTCGCGCTCAACGTGCGGCAACCGTGCAGAGCGATCGACGTCGCGCTCAACGTGCGGCAACCGCGCAGAGCGATCGACACTCGCGCGCAACGTGCGTCACATCCGATGCCGACGTAGTCTGATGGCGTCAAAGGCCACAAGACCGATAGTTGGCAGGAGGAACAGCGTGGCGCTCCAGCTGGGCGACGAGGCCCCGGATTTCACCGCCGAGACCACCGAAGGGACCATCAACTTCCACGAGTACCTTGGGGACGCTTGGGGCGTCCTTTTCTCCCACCCCAAGGACTTCACCCCGGTCTGCACGACGGAGCTCGGCAGCGTTGCCAGGCTCAAGTCTGAATTCGACAAGCGCAACACCAAGGTGCTCGCCATCAGCGTCGATCCCATCGAGTTCCACACGGGCTGGGTGCCCGACATCAACGAGACCCAGAACACCGAGGTCGACTACCCGCTCATCGCCGACCCTGACCGCAAGGTTGCCAGCCTCTATGGGATGATCCACCCCAACGAAGGCAGGACCGTCACCGTGCGCTCGGTCTTCATTGTCGGACCGGACAAGAAGGTCAAGCTCACGATCAACTATCCGCAGTCCACGGGCCGCAACTTCCACGAGATCCTCCGGGTGCTCGACGCCCTGCAGCTCAGCGCCAAACACTCGGTAGTCACCCCGGCCGACTGGGAGGACGGCGACGACTGCATCATCCCCCCGGCAATCCCCGACGACGAGGCCAAGGATAGGTTCCCCAAGGGCTGGACCGCGCCGCGCCCGTACCTCCGCATGACGCCGCAGCCGGACAAGTAGTACTCGATCATTGGTGCGGCCCTGGGGCGGCGACGATCTCGCCCTGTTACCGGCCGGGGGGACAAAGCGCCTATGCGCGTCGCCGATCAGCGGCGGGTGATTCACCGAACCGCTTTCTATAGCTCTTTATGAAGTGGCTACTATCACTGAAATAGCACCCGGCCGCCATTCCGGACACGGCGACTGAGTTCGACAAAAGGTCCCCGCCTGCCGTTCGTGGCGTCGTTCTCTCTCGTAATTCATGACCGACGTCGAGCGCAGCCGCTTTCGCGCCCAATCGAGTTCGGACCCCTCGTCCAGGATTCGCGGAAGAGTTCAAGTTCGGCGGCCCTCGAGCCGCCTCGACCCCATCCTCCTTGTGAAAGGTCGCTGAACGCCCGAAAGGCGCGACATCGCCCTCGACCACGACATTTCGCATCACGTTCGAGCGAGCCACGTCGAGCGTTCAGCGCAACGCGGCGTTACTCACTCAGAGTCACTGAGACTGTCGGGGCGATGTACCGTGTGGCATGGGCAGGCTCGTGACCTGATGGAGTCGGTCGTTGTCGCGGTCGAAGGCGCTGTTGCCGAGCCATGGTGATGCCTCCGAGCATGGGCCGCCAGGAAGCGGAGGCCGTTGCCCACAGCGGGTCGGCGGAACTCTACGACTGTTTCGTGCGCCTGGCGCAAGCGATCTTCGCAGCACCGATCGCTGCGCTGAACCTCATCGGCAACGACTCGCAGTTCACGGTCGCGTCCATCGGCTTCCCCAAAGGGGAGATACCGGTGGAGGACTCCGTCTGTCACGTAACAGTCCTGAAAGACCAGGTCCTCGAGGTCCATGACCTGCGCGAGGACGCGCGGTTCGCGGAGATCCCAGCGGTAACCGGCCCGCCCAGGGTGCGCTTTTATGCAGGCGTGCCTGTGCGCGGTCAGAGCGGCCAAAACATCGGCGTGTTGTGCATCCTCGACCTCGCGCCTCGCACGCTGGGCCGCCAGGAGCGGGAGATGCTCGCCGACCTGGGGGCGCTGCTCGAACATGAGCTCTCTGTCCAGGAGGAGATGGACCTCGCCGGCAAGGTGCAGCAGCTGATGCTGCCGACGGCGGCGCCGGACATCGCCGGCATCGAGATTGCCGGTCGTGTCCAGCCCGCCCGCGAGGCAGGGGGTGACTACTACGACTGGTTCGTCGTCGACGACCCGGACGGTGCCGGGAAGCGGCTCGAGGTGGTGCTCGGAGACGTCATGGGGAAGGGGCTCGCCGCCTCGCTCATCGCGTCCGAGGTGCGCGCCGTGCTTCGCGGCCACTCTCGGTACACCGATATCGGCGACGCCATAGCGCGGACCGCGACGACCACTCGCCACGACCTCGAGGCCAACGACCGGTTCTCGACGCTGTGGGTCGGGCGACTGGACCCGGCCACCGGAGCGCTCGACTACGTCGACGCAGGTCACGGGCTGGCGATCATCGCCTCGCAGCGTGGCTACCGGCGGCTGTACCAGGACTATCTGCCGATCGGGATGCCCATCGAGGACCCCTGGACCAGGGCCTCGGACGTCCTGGCAGAGGACGAATTGCTGATCGTCGTGTCCGACGGTGTCTTCGATGTGCTCGACGACTCGTTCGACCAGGTCGAGGCCAGGCTGCACGCCATCCTGGACCCCGGGCTGAGTTGCACGCAGATCGTGGATCGCATCGTGAGCTTCTCGGTGTCCCACGCGGCGACCGACGACGTCACCGCTCTCGTCCTCAGGCGCGTGACCGGAGCCGCCGCCCACGCCACGCCCACATCCTCGACGACCTGACTATGGAGATAAGGAGCACCCACTGATGGAGCTAGGGGAAGTGGACAAGGGCACACACGTGGTGTTCGCCCCCGAGGGCAAGTTCAACATGGTCGCGGCACCACAGCTGAAGGAGCGGATCGATGATCTCGTCGCCGCGGGTAAGTCCCGCGTGCTCGTGGACCTGCACCGGGTTGATTTCATCGACTCGTCGGGGCTCGGAGCGCTGGTGGGCGGGATCAAGGTGACGCGGAAGCAGGGTGGCGATTTGCGGGTGGCGGCGGCGGGCGACCAGGTGCGCGCGGTACTCAAGCTGACGAACCTCGACCGGATCTTGGCCCCGTACCCGACGGTCGAGGACGCGCTTCATGACTGGTGAGGTCCCCGTGGGGAAGGAATATGTCCTGGAGGGTTTCGCGGTGCCTCACCAGCTCGACGCCGTCCACACCCTTGCGCAGACCGCCCGCGACCACCCCAGCCTCGACTCGACCGGCGTCATGCAGGGCCATGCCTGGCAAAGGCGCCGAGGGTGGCCGCGGGCCCCCCTTTACCGAGGCACTGCTTGACCAAATGGAGTTCAGGTCGCCGGACGACACGAACCACCGCCGCATGGTGCGGCGCCTGCACCCGTTCCCGGAGGGCTGAGAGGCCCCGTGCTTCTCGCTGCGGGCCGGCACGCCGTCGGGTGCGCTCCCAGCACCGACACGGTCGCTTCTACCGAGCGCGCGTATCGTTATCAGGGCCCGGGTGGCTGGAGTAGACGGTGATTTCCCCGATGCGATCTCTCAAGGTGCGCGGCAAGCAAGGGCTGTAGATCATGTCCGACCAGACGCCCGCCTCATACGACATCAACGCGGCAAACCTGAACACCCTGGCAACCGACGGCAGCACGCTCCTGGCCCCCGGCAGCGGCGTTGCACCCAGCGAATCTGCTTCGGCGTCGGCCACCGAATCGACGTCGGACACGAGCGAGTCGGCTGCGTCGGAGTCCACCAGCAGTTCGACGGCGCCGTCCGACTCCAGTAGCGAATCGGCGGCCCCCTCGGAGTCAACCAGCGAATCGGCTGCGCCGGCGTCCGCTGCAGTGTCCACGACGACCAGCGAGTCGGCGGGGTCGGAGTCGACCAGCGACTCGACCCCGACGTCTGCTCTGGCATCGCAGACGGCAAGCGTCGCCGCCTCGGACAGCTTGGTGTCGACTGCCGCCGGCGGGGAGTCCGCTGCGTCCGACTCGACCGGGGCGTCGGCATCGACGTCCGCGAGTGGGTCGGAGTCCGCGGCGTCAGACTCGAATGCTGCAGTCGCCTCAGTGGCAGCAAGTAGTTCAGAATCGACCAGCGAATCTGAATTTGCCCGAGCTTTGACGGCAACGAGTGATTCTGTAGTGGGAAGCACATCGGCTTCCGTCACTCCGAGTGAATCGGCGAGCCTATCTGCCTCGACTTCGCTCAGTCTGAGCGAGTCCACCAGCGAGTCGATATCGACTTCGACCAGTCAAAGCATGTTCGCAAGCGAGTCTACGTCAGTAAGCATTGCTATCTCGAATAACGGCGGCGATAGTGTAGTTGGGTCAGAGCTACCGTCGACCACTACGCCTGCTGGTACTCTGTTCCCATCTAACGCGAGCGGGACGACGCTTCTAGGCAATTACGGCTTTCCTGGTTTCTCCCTGACCGTGCAAGGGGGGAGCGGTACTTGGGCGATCAATGCGGATGACACTGTGCCTCCAGGCACCGTCCTCACTTTCTCTGCTCACTACCATGGCGCATGGACTGAGTATGCCATTACCGTATGGGGTCCGGGATCGTATACGATCCCAGTGGGAGGAACTCCCAACCAGGTCGAAATATCCACGAGTGTTCCACCAAATAACAGTCAGTATGCGAGTCAGAGTATCTCTGATAGCGAAAGTCTATCGACGAGTCAGAGTGGATCAGAGAGTCAAAGTGCTTCGGCAAGCACTAGTACCTCTATAAGCCAGAGTATTTCGGCGTCCACCAGCAGTTCGGAGTCGGCCTCGACCAGCGAGTCGATGTCCGTCTCCGCCAGTGAGTCGGCCTCAGCGAGTGAGTCGACCAGTGCAAGCGAGTCGGCGTCCATCTCTGCCAGTGAGTCGAC
>WQVT01000104.1 GCA_009785715.1 Acidimicrobiaceae bacterium
CAGCTTCTGCAACGTGGTCGGCATGCGGCCGAGTCCGGGCCGCGTCCCTGTCTGGCCGCAGAGCGACATCGCCGACCAGTTCACGGTGTCGGGCCCGATGGGGCGCAGCGTCGGCGACGTGGCATTGCTGCTCGCCGTGCTTTCGGGCCCCGACCCGCGGGTCCCGCTCTCGCTCGATGGGCCCCCGCCCGTGGTGACCGATCCGGGGCAGATCCCGGGCCTGTTGGACCGGGACCTCGCCGGGGTGCGGATCGCCTGGAGCCCCGACCTCGGGCTGCCGGTCGAGCCGGATGTGCTCGAGACCCTCGCCCCGGCCCGGGAGGTCCTGGCGGGCCTCGGCGCGACGGTCGTCGACGCCGCTCCCGACCTCTCCGGCGCGGACGAGCTGTTTCGCACCTTCCGCGCCTTCTCCTTCGCGACCTTCCGCGACGACCTGCTCACCGAGCACCCGGAGCTGGTGGGCCCGAATGTGACGTGGAACGTCCAGCGCGGCCTCGAGCTCACCGTGGCCGACCTCAGCCGCGCCACGCTGCTGCGCAGCGCGCTGGCGCAGCGGACCAACGAGTTCCTGGCCGAATTCGACCTGCTCGCCTGCCCGGTCAGCCAGGTCGCGCCCTTCGACGTGACCCTCGACTGGGTCCACGAGATCAACGGTCAGCGGCTCGACACCTACCTCGACTGGATGGCCTCGTGCTACCTCATCTCGGCAACGGGGCTTCCGGCGATCAGCGTCCCCGCCGGCTTCACCCGAGGCGGGCTGCCCGTCGGCCTGCAACTCGTCGGGAGGCGCCGCGGCGACTGGGACCTGCTCGCCATGGCCGGCGCCTTCGAGGCGGCGACCGGTCATGGGGCCAGGGTCCCCGACGCCACGCCCTCGCTGACCGGCGCCCGCTGACCGGGCGACTCGGTGGGCCCGGCGGGGATCGAACCCGCAACCAAGGGATTATGAGTCCCACGCTCTAACCATTGAGCTACGAGCCCACACGCAGGCTAGTTGCGGGGTCACCGGCGCCCCGGTCCACGCGCTTCCTGTAACGTCACAGGCGCAACCTGATCCATTGCGGGAGCTCGGGCGTCACCGGGCTGAGAGGGCATCGAGCCGAGAGGCCGTGCTGCCGACCGCCTGAACCTGACCGGATAATGCCGGCGTAGGGAGCCGCAGATGACCACCGCAGCACCGCAAGTCTTCGAGCGGGTCGCAGGCGACTCGCACTCCGAGGTCCCCGCCACCCTGGTCGAGCCGGTGCCCCAGCCCCTCGGGTGGCTCGACCAGCTCGGGCTGTGGGGGAACCTCGGCGTGAGCCTCCTCGGCTTCACCGGCGCCATCTTCGTGCTCCAACCGGGCGGCGCCGGCACGGCCGAGCTCTCGCTCGGGGCCGCCCTGCTCGCGATCGTGTTGGGCACCGTGCTCGGCACGCTGGCGGTGGCGGCCGCGGCCGTGCCGGGCGCCCGCACCGGCGCCCCGGCGATGGTGCTCCTGCGCGGCCTCTTCGGCGCCCGCCTGTCCTATGTCCCGACGCTGCTGAACATCGTTCAGTGCCTCGGGTGGGCGACCTTCGAGCTCGTCACCATCGCCACCGCCGCCCACATCGTGATGCCCTGGTCGCCGCAGAAGGCCGACGTCCTCGTGGCCGGCGTCATCACCACCGTCCTCTGCCTGCGGCCGCTCGGCTGGGTGCGGGTGATCCGGCGCTACGTCACCGTGGCCGTGGTCGTCGTCCTCGCGTACCTCTTCGTCGAACTGTTGCGACATCCGCTGCCGCCGCTCGACCGGGGGAGCTGGGCCGGTTTCTGGCCGGCGACGGACACGACGGTGGCCGTGGCCGTGTCGTTCGTGCCGCTCGCCTCGGACTACAGCCGTCACGCCCGCTCGGCCCGCTCCGCCTTCGGCGCCAGCTTCGTCGGGTACTCCATCACCCAGACCGTGTGTTACGTACTGGGGTTGCTGGCGCTGGTGACGGTGGCGAGGACCCCGAATGACATCTACGGGGCGTTCATCGCCGTGCCCGTCGGGAGCCTGGCCTTCGGGGTCCTGGCCGTGCGGGAGCTGGACCAGTCCTTCGCTGACGTCTACTCGACGGCAGTCTCGTTGCAAAACCTGGGGCCGCGCCTCGACCGGAGGGTCCTCGCGCTGGTGATCGGGATCGTCACCACCGTCGGGGCGCTGGTCTTCAACATCGGCGACTATCAGGACTTCCTGTTGCTGCTCGGCTCGGTGTTCGTCCCGATGTTCGCCGTGCTGGTGGTCGACTTCTTCGTCTGGTCGCGTGGGCAGTGGGACCTCTCGCCCGCCTCCCGGTCGCGCTGGGTGATGCTCGTGCCCTGGGTGCTGGGCTTCGTCGTCTACCAGCTCATCAACCCCGGATCCCTGTCCTGGTGGGTCTCGGCGTGGAGTTGGGTGCGGCGCAGCGTCGGGTTCACGCCGGCCGGGTGGATGAGCGCGTCGGTGTGCTCGTTCGTGGTGGCTGCCGGCGCGACGCTGGTCGCCGGCATCCTCCCGCAGGTCCGCCGGCCGTCCGCGGAGGCGTCGAAGGCCGACCCGGCTCAGACCGAGGAGGTCCTCAGCGCTCCTTGAACCTCCGCGCTCCTTGAACCTCAGCGCCCCTTGGGAGCTTTAGCGCTCCTTGAGCCAGGCCGGCGCCCACTCGAGCAGGAACCGGCTGACCGCCAGGGCCCGGTCGAAGACGTCGCAGAGCAACTCCTCGCCCTTCAGGATCCGGGCGAGCGACACCTGCTGGCGGGCGATGATCGTGATCGTGCGCTCGGCGGCGTCGGTGGCCGACGCGAAGCTGTCGATGGCCGATGCCTCGAGCGGCAGTTCCACCCCACCGATCCCGGCGAGGTCGATGGCCAGGCGGAGCAGGTCCGGGCCCTGGGGGAGGGGAGGCAGACCCCAGGTGAAGGTCAGCGGGAAGTGGAAGTCGTCCGGCGGGTCGGCCCCGTCGGGCAACTCGATGACGACGTCCTCGAAGTTGAGCAGGACCCGCGGATCGACCTCGAGGGCCAGGTGGAGGTCGAGCGGCCCCTCGCACGCCTCCTCGGGATGGAGGTCCACCTCCCAGGCCTGGCGGAGCGAGTAGGTCTCCATGAAGTGGCGCTCGTCGTGGACGTGAAAGCCATGGTCCACGGCGTGATCCTTGAGTTCGGCCACGTATCCGGCAACGTCGATAACCGCCACCCCTCCAATGTTAGTGCCGCCCTGTGACCACGGGTGCCCCACGGACGTCGGGCTAGGTTGGCGCCCGTGGCTGATCCCGAGGTCCTCGACGTGCTCGACGAGGTGGCCCGGGCCGTCCGATCGGCCCTCGACGGCCTCGACGACTGGGGCCTGGCGGGGACCCGGGAGGGTCAGTACCGCAGCGATCTGGTGGCGGACAAGGTGGCGCTCGATGTCCTCGAGGCGGCCGGTTTCGGGTGCATCTCCGAGGAGTCGGGCGTCCACCACCCGGAGCGGCGGATCACCGTCGTCCTCGACCCCGTCGACGGGTCGACGAACGCGTCGCGCGGTCTTCCCTGGTGGGCGACGAGCGCCTGCGCCCTCGATGCCGACGGCCCCCTCGCAGCCGTGGTGGTCAACCAGGCCACCGGGACCCGCTTTGCCGCCCGGCGTGGCGAGGGGGCGACCAAGGACCGGGAACCGATACGCCCCACGGATTGCCGCAGTTTCCGGGAATGCACCGTCGCTTTCTCGGGATTCCCCCGCCGCTGGCTCGGCTGGTCGCAGTACCGGACGCTCGGAGCGGCCGCACTCGACCTGTGTGCGGTGGCCTCCGGCGCGCTCGATGCGTTCATCGACTGCGCTCGGCGGTCGCTGGCGCCCTGGGACTATCTCGGCGGGATGTTGATCTGCCGGGAGGCCGGGGGAGGGGTGGTGGACGCCTTCGACGGGGAGCTGGTCGTGCGTGACCCCGACGCCCGCCGCACCGTGGTCGCCGCCGCCACGCCCGAACTGCTGGAGGAGGCGGTGGCCGCTCGGCGCGCGATTGCCAGCGGTCCGCCGTCGGGGGTATGAGACCGGTTTCACGGTTTTGCCGATAAATGAGTTGACGTCGAGCGAGAGCCGTGCTGGTATGGGCGCAATACCTGACGGCAAGTCCCGGTCGCGGCTGGCGTTCGCAGCACGGGGTGCCCTCGGGCAGGCTCCCCCCGAAGCAATCCAAACCCCGATCTTTCGGAAAGGAGGGCACGCATGTCGAGCATGACGTCGATGCAAAACCAGTCGAAGTCTGGTCATCAGGATTGGTCGGCGACGCGCCCCTCCATCTGTGCCTCCAAGCCGTGGGGTTCCGAGGTAGGCGGGGTTGCGGGCATGCATATGCCGTTTCTCACCAACCGAGCAAACACCCAGACGCGGCTTCTGAGCCTGAGCGGAGGATGGTCCGGTTAAAGCGCACCGAACCTCCCTAGTCGGGCCAGAGGCCGCCGGGACAACCCGGCGGCCTTTTTCTTTCTCTCACCGACGAAGTTTTTCGTTCGAACCGAAGCAGCAACGACACCCACCTCGATGACAACCAAGTGAGCGTGACGTCAGATCACGTAGAGCCGAAGACAGGGAAAGGGGAGGCGAGATGTTCGCCACCGAGTCGTACCAGGAGCTCCAGGAAATCGTCAGCCAGCAGCGCGACTGGGACGATGCCCGCTGCCGCGACACCGCCGGCCCGGGGTCGTCCCTGTGGTTCTCGGAGCAGATCCCTGACATCGCCGCGGCAAAGGCCATCTGCCGCACCTGCTCGCTGATGGTCGAATGCCTGGACGGCGCCATCACCCGACACGAGCCATGGGGGGTCTGGGGCGGGCAGTTATTCGCCAACGGCAAGATCCTGGCGCAGAAACGCAAGAGAGGCCGGCCTCCGAAGAACAGACCGATCGATGACGACGGCATCGCCCTGACGGCCTGAGCCCGCCCGGGAGGGGGCGGTCGGGTCCGGGGCGCGGACGCCCGGCCTGACCGTTCCCTCTAGATTGGGAGGGCTCGGGGCGCCTAGCTCAGTTGGTAGAGCACCGCCCTTACAAGGCGGTGGTCGTCGGTTCGAGTCCGGCGGCGCCCACCCCGATTCCCCCGCCCGTCGATTCCACGGCCCTGTCGTTCCCAATGCTGAGCTAGCGTTCGGCGGGGAAAGCGGTCCGGGTCGCAGCGCCGGACCCACGACGGGGGGGAGCAGTCATGCCCACGAAGACGCCAGCCGCCATCTACGTGGAGTCGGGCAAGCCGATGGTGATCGACGAGATCGAGCTGCCCGATCCGGGGCCGACGCAGGTCAGCATCCGGCACTTCGCCACCGGGGTCTGCCACTCGCAGCTTCACGAGCTTCACCGGCCCAATCCCACGCTTCCGCTGGTGCTCGGGCATGAGTCGACCGGGGTCGTGACAGCCGTCGGCTCCGAGGTCCGCCACGTCGCCGAGGGCGATCACGTGATGGTCACCTGGGTGCCGCGCAGCGCCCCGGCCCCCGGGCCTCCGACTCCAGCGCACGTGACCTACCGCGGCGAGCAGATCGCGTTCGGCGCCCCGGCGTACACGGGCACCTTCACCTGGGCTCGCGACACGGTCGCCGACGAGCAGATGGTCCTTCCGCTCGATAAGAGCGCCGCCACCGACGTCACGGCGATCATCGGGTGCGCCATCATGACCGGCGCCGGCGCGGCGATCCATGCCGCCAATGTCCGACCGGGTGAGTCGGTGGCGATCATCGGCGCCGGTGGGGTCGGGCTGGCCATCATTCAGGCCTGCGCCAACCTCAGCGCCGATCCGATCATCGTGGTCGACCTGGCCGACGAGAAGCTCGAGTTCGCCAAGAAGTTCGGCGCCACCATCGGGGTCAACGCCAGCAATGGCGACCCCGTGAAGCAGGTGCAGGAGCTCACGGGGGGTGGACTGGCCGGCGGCGTGGACCACGCGTTCGACGCCATCGGCATCGGCCAGACGATGAGCCAGGTCCTCGAGATGGCCCGGGCCCGGCGGCCGGGTGACCGCGAGGGCGGAGAGGCCATCCTGGTCGGCGTGCCGCACGGCGACATGCCGGTCCTGCAGATGTATCAACTCTTCGGCGGCAAGGTCTACCGCGGCGCCCCCGGTGGGTGCTGCATCCCCGACCGCGACTTTCCGTTGTTCGTCCGCTGGGCTGCCGAGGGCAAGCTGCCGCTCGAGGAGCTCGTCACCCGGCGCTATTCACTGGAGCAGATCAACGAGGCATGCGATGCCTTGGCCCATGGCGAGATCGCCGGACGGGCGATCGTCGAGTTCTGAGGAGGGAATCAAATGGCTGCTACGTATGACCGCGAGGCGGAGGATCTCGGAAATATCGTGGCCCTGGAGCACGTCAACGTGCGTATCCCGGACCAGCGACTTTCCACTATTTTTCACGTGATGGGGCTGGGTCTGACCCGCGACCCGTACCTGATGACCGGCATCACCAACATGTGGATCAACGTCGGCAGGAGCCAGTTCCATCTCCCGACCGGCGGTCCGGACGTGGTGCGGGGTCACATCGGCCTGGTGCTGCCCGATCGTGAGGCGCTCCTCGAGCGCCTGGTCGGGGTGAAGGGGGAGCTCGACGGCACCCAGTTCTCCTTCAGCGAGCACGACACCTATGTCGAGGCCGTCTCGCCGTGGGGCAACCGCTTCCGTTGCTTCGAGCCGAACCCCAGCTTCGGGCAGATATCGCTCGGCCTGCCCTACGTCCAATTCGACGTGCCGGTCGGGGCCGCTGCCGGGATCGCCCGCTTCTACCGGGAGGTGCTCGGGGCCCGGGCCTCGGTCAGCGAGGAGGACGGCGGCGCCGTCGCCTTCTGCTCGGTCGGGAAGAATCAGGACCTCGTGTACCGGGAGACGGACCGGCCGCTGCCCCCCTACGACGGCCACCACATCCAGGTGTATCTGGCCAACTTCTCCGGGCCGCACCACGAGCTCGACTCCCGGGGCCTGGTCTTCGAGGAGAGCGATCAGTGGCAGTACCGCTTCAAGGACCTCGTTGACCTCGACACCGGGGACGTCTTGTTCACGATCGAGCACGAGATCCGTTCGATGACCCACCCGCTGTTTGCCCGGCCACTGGTCAATCGCAATCCGCAGCAGACGAATCGCGCGTTCGTTCCGGGTCACGAGGAGTGGTCGCCCTACCTCGCCTAGCCTCGGAGCGTGGCTCCTCCGCATCCCTTCCTCCGCTGACCGGCGACTGCCATCGGCTCCGCCTATGGCAGTCGCGCGGTCAGGCCGTGGCCTCCGCCCCGGGTGGCAGCGCCGGCGGTACCCTCGGTGGGGTGGACATGAGCATGGTCACCGAATCGGGTGAGGTGCCGGTGCCGCGCGGCGCCCGTTGGGCGGCCCTGACGACGGTCGGGCCGGCGGACTTCGAAGGCCGGGCGACGAATGCCACGCGAACGGTGGTCAACGTGAGCGGTAAGGAGTCGATCCGGGTCGATCTCGGCTCCGCGGAAGGCGGGACGGCGACGGCCGACGCCGGGGAGGGCATGGTGTTGATCGAGTGGCTCTTCGACTCCGATGACACCGGTTCCCACTGAGCTCGCTGCCCCACTGACTCTCTGC
>WQVT01000105.1 GCA_009785715.1 Acidimicrobiaceae bacterium
TGCCGCCGAACGCGCTACTGCCGAACGTGGCCCCGAGGAGGAGCACCACCCACAGTCCGGCCACCAGCCAGGGGTGGGAGGCGCACCATCGTCCCAAGCTTCCGGATTTGGGCAAAGGGGGCGCGGGGAGCTGCCCGCTGGTCGGGTCGATCGCTGTCGTCATGGCGGACAATCATGAGCCCGGGACTTCAGACCCCCGCGGGAAGCGCGTGCGAGTTCCGTGTGAGTGTGCCCCAAGCCAAAACTCACGCGGAACTCACACGCGGGACACACTGGATGTTGATTCGAGCCTGGTCCACTGATTGCCAGGACCGGTGCATGCCGGCCCCCGAGGAGCACGACGATGAGCGACCCAGCGACCGATCGACAGCCCAGAGATCATGGCGAGCTGCTGGTGGTCGACGATGAACCGTTCCTGCGCGAGGCCGTGGCCGCCTCGCTTGGGTTCCTCGGCTTCGAGGTCACCACCGCGGAGACCGGTCACGCCGCCCTGCGCTTGGCGCGGGAACGGCACTTCGACCTGATCGTCATGGACGTGATGCTCCCCGACAACGACGGCTTCGACGTCGTCCGCCGCCTCCGGGGCGACGGCGCGAGGGTCCCGGTCATCTTCCTGACCGCCCGGGACACCGAGGCGGACAAGGTGGCAGGGCTCACCATCGGCGGTGACGATTACCTGACCAAACCGTTCGGGTTGGAGGAACTGGCCGCCAGGATCCGCTCCGTCCTGCGCCGGACCCGCCCGGCGGCAGATGCCTCGACCCTCACCTTCTCCGATATCGAGCTGGATCAGGAGACCTACGAGGTGCGTCGCGCCGGTCATCTCCTGGACCTCTCGCCCACCGAGTTCCGCCTGCTGCGCTACCTGATGCTCAACCCGGGGCGGGTGCTGACCAGGCACCAGTTGCTCGACCATGTGTGGAACTACGACTTCGGCGGGTCCACCACGGTGGTGGCCACCTACGTCGCCTATCTGAGGCGCAAGCTCGGGCGCTATGGCCCGGAGGTGATCCACACCCAGCGATCCGTCGGGTACAGCCTGCGCCTGCCCCGCGGCGACGAGAAGCCGGGCGTCGATGAGCCCGACGTCGACACCTCCCGATTCGATCCGCCGGATCTCGATGCCCCGTAGGCGCCGCCTCCAGCTGCGGACCCGGGTCCTGGCCGGGGTCCTGGCCGTCACCGTGGTGGCCTTCGTTGCCTTCGACGCCGTGGCGGTCGCCGAGCTGCGGCGTTACCTCATCCACCGGGTCGACTCCACCCTGGAGACGGTCCTGAACCTGAGCAGCCCCCATCTCGACCGGCTGTTCTATGAGGCGGGCACCGGCCGGCCGACCCTGGCGCTGCGGCTCGGTTTGGGCTCCTACAACTACCTCGCCTTCGTCCCCGATCATGGATCGACGGTCGTCTTCGACGCCGAGCCCGGGGTTGCCCCGGAGCTGCCCGCCGATCTCCACCGGCTGGCCGCCAGCCAGCAGGCTCAGACGGTGGCCGCGAAGCACGGATCCGGCCAGCTCCGGCTCCGTGCCCGGTCGGTCAGCGGCGGCACCCTGGTGGTCACCGCCAGCCTCCAGGAGGTCAACCGTACGGTCGGGCAGCTCCTGATCATCGTCATCATCGGCTCAGCGGTGGCGGTCGGGGTCATCGCCCTCGGCGTGGTTCTCGTCGTTCGCCGCGGCCTGCGTCCCCTGGAGAGCATGGCCGCCCAAGCCGACCGCATCAACGCCGGCGACCTGACCCACCGGGTGGGCGAGGACGACCCGGGGAGCGAGGTGGGCCGCCTGGCCACCGCCCTGAACGGAATGCTCGGCCGGATCGAAGGCTCGATACAGGAGCGGGAGGCCGACCAGGACCTCATGCGCCGATTCTTCGCCGATGCCAGCCATGAGCTGCGGACCCCGCTCGCCTCGCTGCGGGCCAACGCCGAGCTCTACCAGCAAGGCGTTCTGTCGCAGCCGGAGCAGGTCGACGAGGCCATGCGCCGCATCGGGCTCGAGGCCCAGCGGATGAGCCGGCTCGTCGACGACATGCTCCGGCTGGCACGCCTCGACCAGCGCCCGACCCAGCAGCACGACGCGGTCGATCTCCGTGCGGTGCTGGAAGGCTGCGTCGAGCGGGCGCGACTCGACGCCCCGGGTCACCGCTGGAGAAGCGACGTGGCTCCCGACCTGGTGGTCGACGGCGACGAGGAGCTGCTGCGCCGGGCCGTTGACAACCTGGTGGCCAACGTCCACGCCCACACCCCGCCCGGCACCACCGCCACCCTCTCCGCCTCCCGGCAGGGCCCGTCGATCGTCATAGACGTGAGCGATGACGGGCCCGGGGTGCCGGAAGACCGCCTCCCCCGGATCTTCGACCGCTTCTACAGGGCCGACACCCAGTCCTCGCGCTCGGGTTCGGGGCTCGGACTTGCGATCGTCAGCGAGATCGCCGCCGCCCACGAGGGTACGGCGACCGCAGGCCTCAACTATCCCCGTGGCCTGCGCGTCACGCTTCATCTTCCGGGGGCGAGCCTGATACTCCCGGCGAACGGCTCGACGCGGCCGGCCGAACGATCCGGCCAATAGGCGAGACCGGGCCCTACCACTCCTGGGCAGCCAATAGCAGCGTCGCGAGCGGCTCGAGCCCGGCGGCGAGCTCATCGAGCTCGCCGGACCCGAGGCTCTCATACGGCTTCGCCGCGAGACGGTCGGTGAGTGCCTCGACGCGATGCCGGACCGCGTGACCCTCTTCGCTGAGCCAACCGTCGTCACCGATCAGGCCCCGATCGCGCACCCCGGCGACCACGGTGGCGATTTGCGCTGCGGGGAGGTGGTGGATGCGGCCGAAGTTCTCCGCGGGCATGCCCATGTCGAGGGCGAAGAGGACGTGCGCTTCGAGACCTCCGACACCCTCGATCATCAAGGCGGCGATGTGCCCGTCGCCGCGGTGCTCTCGCAGCAATGAAGCTGCATGGAAGAGACGGGCGACGACGTCATCCGGGGTCGGGATCGCCCGCAGCGCTGCGTACATGGGCCGACCCTCGTACGGTGCGCTGGTCGCCGCCTTGAGCAGCAGTTCAGCGGCACGTGCGAAGGCGGGAGAATCGACGAGGTCGCCGAGGATGCGCCGCAACGCCTTCACGCAGCCCATCCGACGGGCGGCGATCGCCGCTTCGGGTGTGGTCGTGCGCCACACCTTCGGGATGTGGCGGGCAACCTCGCCGGGGGCGAAGTTGTAGAAGAGCGCGTCCACCACCTCCGCTGGCACCAGGCCGAGCGGCGCCGCCCGTCCGGCGAAGTAGGTGTCCCAGTAGTTCGTGAACCCCAATGCGAACATCGCCTCGTTCGGTTCGTCGGCTGAGTAGGGGAGGACACCGATCGGCTCGACCAGCTCGAACATCCGGCGTGACGTCGAGCTCATCGTCGACTCCTCCCCTCTCACGACCCACCTCCAGGGATCGTGAAGTTGAAGATGTCGTTGTCGAAGGCGGCATAGGACTCGTAGGCCACGAGTTCGTAGAGCCTGCTGCGGGTCTGCATCCCCTCGACGAGGGAGGCCTGGGTCCCGGTTCGCCGGATGGTCTCGAGGGCCCGTTCGATCTCGCCCATGGCCACCCGCAACGTGGTAACGGGCCAGATCACCAGGTTGAAGCCGAGGTCTTCGAGGGTGGCGGTGTCGAGGAGGGGGCTCTTGCCGAATTCGGTCATGTTGGCCAGAAGCGGGACGCCGACGGCGTCGCGGAAGGCGGCGAACTCGGCCTCACTTTCCAACGCCTCGGGGAAGATCATGTCGGCACCGGCTTCGACGTAGTCCTTGGCGCGTCCGATGGCAGAGGCAAGACCCTCGACGCTGCGGGCGTCGGTGCGCGCGCAGATCAGAAATGACGGATCCCGGCGAGCCCGGACGGCCGCCCGAATGCGCCGGAGCATCTCGTCGCTCTCGACCACGGTTTTGGCGTCGAGGTGCCCGCAGCGCTTGGGGTTGACCTGGTCCTCCAGGTGGCAACCCGCGAGCCCCGCCTCCTCGAAGGTGGCGATGCTTCGTCCCACGTTGGCTGGCTCCCCGAAGCCGGTGTCGGCGTCAATCAGGACCGGAAGGTCGATGACCCGGGCAATCTGCTGGCCGCGGCTCGCCACCTCGGTGAGGGTGGTGAGGCCAATATCCGGGAGTGCCAAGTCGGCCGAGAGCGCAGCTCCCGACACGTAGACACCGTCGAAACCGTGCTCGGACACGGCGCGGGCTACCAGTGGAGAGAAGGCACCCGGGAATCGGAGGAGCCGGCCTGAGGCCAGGTCGTCGCGAAATCGTCGCCTCTTGTCCGCCGGGGAAAGGTAGGTGTCGGGACGAGTCACGGGAAGCAGTCTTGCTCGTGTGCGTCGCGGCCTCGATCGCTTATGACCGCTTTGTTGACATCTGTGTTGACGTTCCGCGCCGCTCCCGCGTACGGTTAGCTTAGGCAAGCTTTCCGGCGGACAGGTAGCCGCCGAACGAAGGGGAGGGCCATACATGCTTTCGCACGAGGACAACGAGCGACTCTGTCAGGTCGGCCCCGACACCCCGACGGGACAGGCACTGCGCCGCTACTGGGTACCGGCGTTCCAGCTCGGGGACCTGCCAACCAACGATTGCCCGCCGATTCGGGTGCGGGTGCTCGCCGAGGACTTCGTTGCCTTCCGTGACACCGACGGCCGGTACGGCTTCTTGGACGAGTGGTGCTGTCACCGCAACGCATCCCTCGTGTTCGGCCGGGTGGAGGATCATGGGATCCGTTGCATCTACCACGGCTGGAAGTACGACGTCGACGGGAAGATCCTCGAGATGCCGAACTGCGACGACCCTCGTTTCATGGAGCGCTTTAGCCAGGGGAGCTACCCGGTGGTGGCCGCCGGCGGCCTCGGATGGGTGTACCTGGGCCCGAAGGGCACCGAGCCCCCGTTCCCTGCCTTCCCCTGGACCCAGGCGGAGAACGTGGCGGTGAGCGAGATGGTCTACGACTGCAACTGGGTGCAGCTGCAGGAGGGGTCGCTCGACAGCTCGCACGTCGGCATCCTTCACCTCGACACCCTGGCCGCCATGTCGGCGGAGCCGGTGCCGCGGGAGGTCGGCTCGTACCACTTCAGCGGTGAGCGGTGGGACGAGACGATCAATTTCCCGCGCCGGGCAGGCGGCGACGGCCTGCCGGGCGACAACGCACCGCGGATCGACGTCGAGAACACCCCCTACGGATTTCAATACTGCGCCACGCGCAAGATGGACGACCCCACGAAGGTGCACGTGCGGATCACCGCGTTCGGGTTCCCCTACACGGCGCACATCGCCGGTTCCACCGGGGCGGTCATCGTGGTGCCCCGCGACGACAACAACTCGTCGTTCATCGGCGTGCGGATGCTCCCGGCCGGCTCGCCGCCGGCGCAGGACAAGGAGCTCCCGCCGACGGCAACCACGGAGTGGCTTTCCAAGTCGACCAACTCCACGGCGACCCCCGCTCCGAACGGCAACGGCAACGGCAACAACAACGTCTACGGCACCGGTTGGCCGACCACCATCCCCGACGGCTGGACGAACAACCCGACGGAGGGCCGCCGCTGGAACCTTCCTCCCCAGGACCGTGAGGCGATGGCGGCCAACAAGAGCTTCGCCGGTTTCCTCGGCGGCAACCGCCCGCAGGATGCCAGCGTCCAGGGCGTGAATGGCCCGATCCCGAAGTTCACCCGGTGGAGGGAGAACCTGGTTCCCTCCGACGGGGCCATCATCCGCTTCCGCCGGATGATTTTCGAGGCCGCCCGGGCCATCGAGGAGGGGAAAGAGCCACCAGCGCTCGGCAAGGACTTCGACTTCTCCGGCATCGGCACGGCGTCCACGGTGATCGACGCGTCGACCCAGTGGCAGGACCTCGTCCCCGGCAACTCCGGGGAGCCGGACCTCACAAGCGTGGACTGAGCCGTACACCAAAAGCAATAACAGGAGAGAAGGATGAATAAGGGCATTAGGCCCGCGCGGCATGTCCGCGCATTTGTGGCTGCCGGGGCGGTGGTCTCGTTGTTCGGGTCGCTGGCCGGCGGGTCGGTCGCACAGGCCGCCCCGAACGGCAAGTCGCTCAACGTGCTCGAGAACGTCAACTTCGAGGGGTCATGGCCGGGCCTCGACCCGGCGACCAACACCAACGATGCCGCAGACTTGAACATGATGAACGCCGTCTACGGCGGACTGTTCGAGTTGGGCGCGAACAACCAGGTCATCCCGGACCTGGCGAAGGGCTACAAGTTCACCAACGGGGGCAAAACGCTCACGATCAACCTTCGCCCGGGTGTGAAGTTCACCGACGGGACCCCGTTGAACGCCCAAGCGGTCGCGTTCAACATCAAGCGCGACCTCGAGCCGCAATACGGGTGCATCTGCGATTCGTCGTTCCCCGTAAAGTCGATCACGCCGCAGGGCCAGCTCGACGTCGTGATCCAGCTGAAGGAGGTCTTCGCCCCGATCATCTCGGCGTTCTCCGGCTCGGCCCCGAACTGGATCATCTCGCCCACCGCGCTGTCGAAGATGGGTGAGAAGGCCTTCGCCTTGAAACCCGTCGGCGCCGGCCCCTTCGAGGTGGTCTCCGACAAGCCCTCCGCAGTCCTCCAGCTGCAGGCGAATCCGACCTACTGGCAGAAGGGGAAGCCGCTGCTGAGGAACCTCACCTTCACCGCGGTCGGCAGCGATCAGTCCGCGGTCGAGGGCATCGAAGCCGGCGATGCCGGCGCTTACCAGGACCTCACGACCGTGCCGCTCGTCGCGGCGGCCAAGAAGTCGCTCCAGGTGACCACCATCCCTGCCGCGCTCGGGCCGTACGTGGTGCAGCTGAACACGACCGCGGCACCGTTCAACAACATCAAGGCGCGAGAGGCGCTCTACTACGCCACTGACCCGCAGCCGATCAACAAGGGGCTCGTCGACGGACTCGGGACAATCAGCCAGTCCCCGTCCGGTCCGGGCGCCCTGTTCTACTTCCCGACGGTGCCCGGCTACCGCACCTACAACCTGGCAAAGGCCAAGGCGCTGGTGGCCCAGCTCGGAGGCGGACTCAAGGTCAACCTGATCACGTCGAGCGCCGGCATCGGTGTTCAGATCGCCACCGCGCTCAAGTCGCAGTGGTCCCAGGCAGGGATCGACGCGACGATCAGCGCCGACGAGCTGCCGGCGCTCGTATCCGCTTTCCACAGCTTCAACTTCCAGGCGGCTCTGCAGTCCGCCGGCGGCTACGACACGGCGATCGGCAACGGCATGGCGCTGCGCTACGCCTCGAGCGCCCCGTTCACCGGCGTCAAGGACCCGAAGCTCGACAAGCTGATCAACGAAGGGGTGAGCGTGCTCTCCCCCGCGAAGCGCCGACCGATCTACCGCCAGATCGCCACGTACATCAGCGACCACGCCTACTCGCCGTTCCTCTTCAACGTTCCTTCTTGGAATGTGGCTGCCAAGAATGTGTCGGGTCCCGGCCTCACGACGAGCAACTTCTTCGTGCGCTGGGAGGACGTGACCGTCAAGTAGGGGAAA
>WQVT01000106.1 GCA_009785715.1 Acidimicrobiaceae bacterium
GGGTGGCGCCGGACAGGGTGGTCTCGACGGCGCTGGCGGCCAAGGTCCCGGCGGCCAAGCCGGTGCGGGCGTCGGCGCGGGCGGTCAGGGTGCCGGCGGCCAGGCGGGTGCAGGTGTCGGCGCGGGCGACCAAGGTGCTGGCGGCCAGGACGGTGCAGGTATCGGCGCGGGCGGCCAGGGCGCCACCGGCCAAGGTCCAGGAGCAGCTGGGCAGGGCGGCGGCGATCAAGGCGGCACGGCCGGCGCAGGCGGGCAGGCCGGCACGGGCGTCGGCGCGGGTGGCCAGGCCAGCGCGTACGGCCAAGGTGCCGCCGCGGCCAGCCAGGTCGGCGCAGGCGGGCCAGGCTCCGGCGGCCAAGGTCCCGGCGGAGGCGAGCAGGGCGGCGCCGATGCCAGCGCGGCCGGCCAAGGTGCCGGCGCAGCCGGACAGGGCGGCGCGGATGCCGGCGTGGCTAGCGCGGGTGGCCAGGCCGGCGCAGGTGCACAAACCGGCGCTGGTAGCCAGGCCGGTGCGGGTGTCGGCGCGGGCGGGGCGGCCGGCGCGGGTGCTCAGGCCGGCGCGGCTGGCCAGGGCGCGGCCGGCCCGACTGGCCAGGGTGGCGGCGATCAGGGCGGCGCGGCCGGCCAGGGCCCCCCAGGTCGAGATGTCAGCAGTGAATCTGCTGTCGTCGCCGCGTCGACGAGCGAGTCGATCGCAGCCAGCGAGTCTGCGGCGGTCTCCGCCTCCACCTCGGCGAGTGAGTCGGCGTCGGCCAGTGCCCTGCAGACAAACAGCGCTTCGGAGTCGGCTTCCAGCAGCGAGTCGGAGAGCACCGTGCTCTACGCGACCTCCAGCGAGATGCTGTCGTCGAGCGATTCGGAGTCGTTGATCGGCGACTCGGCACTGGCGAGCATGTCCCGGGCCGAGCAGGATCTGCAGAGTGAGGGGCCCGCGGACGCGGACGCGAACCGGCAATCCCGGTTCGGCTCGCTGCTCTCGACGCTAAATATCTTCGGTAGGCACAAGTGAGCCACGTCGAGTGAATTCAGGAAGGTGAAGCGTGGCCCGGATTCGTGACGGCAAGTTCTCACCGCTGCAGATCAAGCTCGCCTGGAGCGCCTTGTTCCTGTGGTGCTTCTTGGCCGGCCGCCACATCCCCATCCCCTATCTCCACGACGTGGCCAAGGGGAGCGCCGCCAACGCCGAGCTGCTCAACGCGGCCAACATTGCCACGGGTGGCAACTTCTTCTCCCCTTCTCTGTTCTCGCTGGGCCTGGGTCCGTGGATGGAGGCGATGATCCTCTGGCGCTTTTTGTTCATTGCCAAGATCGCCAGGGACCATAAGATCCCCGAACAGACGGTGAACCGGGCTCGCAACCTCGTGATGGTGGCCCTGGCAGTGTTCCAGGCCACCAGCCTGATGTCGCGCTATGAGATCGGGTCGCTTTCGGTGGGACCGTTCTCCGACCGGGTCAACGCGAAGATCATCATCGTCGCTTTCCTGATTGCCGGCGCGATCGCGGTGTCATGGCTGGCCCAGAAGAACGCGGACCTGGGACTCGGCGGCATCACCATGTTTGTCCTCTACCAGGTCATCATCAGCGCCATGCAGAACAGAGGGGTGCTGTCCGTCGCGGCAAGTAACCCGCGTGACCTGCGCGTCTTGGCGGTGGTGATACTGGCGTGTGTCTGCGTGGGGGGCGTCGGGGTTATCGCCGCCAACGCCGAGATGCGCCTGCACGTCAACAAGATCTCCATCGACAGCGGCTACACGGGAAAGTCGTATCTCCCGATCAAGCTCAACCCGGCCGGCGCCTCACCCATCATGTACGCGCTGACCCTGCTCGCCTTGCCCCAGTACTTCGCGCACACGGTGAGCGCGGTGGTGCCAGCCACGACAGCGGGCGTGAACCGGTTCCTCTCTGTATGGGGGCTGACCAATCCCGTCGGGTTCAGCGTCTACCTTCTGCTGCTGTTCGGGATGACGATCTTCTTCGGGTTGTTCACGGTCGGCACCAGGGCCGTGGCCGAACGGATGCAGAAGACCGGCGAGTACTTCGACCACGTTCCGCCAGGCCGTGCCACGAGGCGGTACCTCCGCAGACACGTCGTGCTGCTCTCCTCGCTGAGTGGCGTGTTCCTCGTGATCTTCACTGGTGTGCCGCTGCATTTCATCGGGTCGTACCCGAACCTGCAGTACCTACTGACGGCGCCGGCAACCCTGCTTATCCTGCTAGGTGTGCTTTGGCTGCTTTATGAGGAGGTCGGCGACACCGTGCTCGGCACGAAGTACGTTTTCGCCTTCAAGACCGCATCGGGCAAGGCGTCTTCGACCAAGTCCTCCTCGAGCGGAGCGTTGGCATGATCCACTTCATCCCCGCCTGGTACAACCCCACCCGCCCCTGGTACTCCGCCTACAGCGTATGGTTCGAGGCGGCGGCGAGCGCGGAGTCCGACGACACCGTCACCCAACTCAGGGTCTTCCAGCAGGGCAGCGAGGACGTCGGACTCATCGTTCTGAACTACGCCCCGAGCCTGCGGCGGTTCCTCCACAGCCAGAACGTGTTCGACGTGCCGTACTGGTCTCTGTTCGACCAGATCCAGGGCCTCGAGAACGACTACACCCGGCCGCTCGACTTCCTCAAACTGGAATGGCCCGAAGACGTCAGCTTCTACTACAACCCCTTCGTCGTCACCGTGATGCAAGACAACGACGTGTACGCCCGCGTCTTACTCGCGCTGGGAGGCACACTGCGGTCCATCCGCTACTACGCCGACGGCCTGACCACCCTGGAGCGGATCTTCGACGACCGCGGCTTCCTCTCCAGCGTGCTTATGTACGACGAGGACGGTCAGGCTATTACCCAGTATTACCTCTCGCGTACCGGCGACGTGATCCTTAGCGAAGACCTGCCTTCCGGGCACATCGATGTCCTCCAAAACGAGGACCGCTTCCAAAGCCAGTCTTACGACCGCTGGGAAGACCTGATAGCTGAGTTCCTCGGCGCGCACCTGCGCCAGCGGTCAGGGGAGGGCGACACGGTGGTCCTGGCGCTGTCGGCGCAGCACAACGAGCTGGTCCGATCGGTGCTCGAAGACCAGACCCTGGTGCTCTCGCGTCTCGGGGGGAAGCCGGCAAACGCTTCGAGCGACCTGCTCCAGCGGGCTGGCGCGGTCTTCTCAGGGATCGCCCCGGCCGCCGACGACGATTCCGCCGAGCAGGCGGACGAGTGGATGTTCTTGCCCGAGCTGTCGATCTACCCATTGGAGCATCGCCCGACGTTCGGAGCCAGCGCGAACGAGTCCAAGGTCTACGTCTCGTTGTTCGTGGACAACCTCACGACCGAAGACCTCGATTACGCGATCGCAATGATGGCGGGGGTGCTCGTGGGCGACGACCGCACCCGCCTCCTTCCGCTCACCTTCAGGTCCAGGGACCTGGACTACCTCCGCGGGATCCGGGGCGTGATCAACGGATACCAGCACCTCGACCTCGCGTTGCTGGGCGGCGACGAGACCGCCGGCCTGGGCGCCGACCTGGGCGTCGCCGACGGGCCGGAGGAGAAGATCCAGCTCACCTTCGTGGACCGGGAGGCCGACCTGATCCGGACGATGGGCAGGTCCCGGGTGCTCATCGACCTCGGCTCGACGGTGAACCACCGCCTGGCCGTCGAGGCGGTGAGCGCCGGGGTACCGCAGGTCAACCGCTCCGAGCAGGAGCTGTGCACGCACCCGATCAATGGGTACGTGATCGGCGACGACTCGGAGCTCCCGACGGCCGTCAGCTACTTCCTCTCGGGGCTGGAGCACTGGAACCAGTCCCTCGTCCAGTGCAGGGTGCTGGAGGACCTCTTCAGCGCGCAGGAGGTGCTGAACCGCTGGGGCCTCATCAAGGAGGTGGCGGCCTATGCGGGTCCTGCAGATCGGGTGTGAAGACTGGTCTCAGTCCTGCGGTGTGCCGGACGGCGTCGAGTGGTGCTTCGTCGACGCGGGCGACGCCTCAGGTTTCGACGTCGACATCATCGGAGCCATCGACGTCACGATCCTCGACGCGCTGTGCGACCTCGACAACCTGGTGGCAGTCGACGCCCTGATCACGCCGTACACGCTCGTCCTCGCGCGACACCTCGAGGCCGCGTTCGACGGCACCTACAAGGAGTTCTTCGCGCGCAAGGCGGTGGTCTACGAGGATATGGACGATCGCCAGCGCCTCGTCGATGATTTGCCCCGGAAGTACTTCGCCGGGCAGTTCGGTCAGAAACTGGACATCCGCAAGGCGCTGGTCTCGCCGTTCCACACCTCGAGATGGTGGTTCGAGGGGAACTCCTACCTCTCGACAGACATCGACCACGACGAGGGCTTCCGTCAGCTGATCATGTGGAAGGAGAACATCCCCTACGACGGCGACCATGTGCTCGAGCTGTGGCCTGAGTACGTGAAAGACGCCGGTTGCGAGATCGAGTTCGGGGTGCAGCTGATCCAGAGCGGCACGTCGGAAGTGATCGCCTTCCAGAAGAGATACTCCGAGGCCGAGCTGGCGGAGCCGATCGTCTTCTCTCCCCCGACGAGCGGCTACCTGTCGTGCTCGGTCTTCGCCAAGGGGACCGGGCTGGTCAGGGTCGGTCCGATCCATTACCGCCACTCGCGGCTCGGAGCAGGCCAGTTTCTCCCCGGCGGCCAAAGGATCGTCGACAGCGGGCGTGAGGAGCTCTTCTACTACTTCCACCCCGGCAACCTGTTGCCCCCGCTGAACATCTACTTCGCCGGTTACCGCCCCGCGGAGGGCTTCGAGGGCTACTTCATGATGGCGGGTCTCGGGCATCCCTTCCTGCTCGTCACGGACCCGCGCCTCGAGGGCGGTCGCTTCTACATCGGCAGCGAGGAGCTCGAGGCACGGATGGCGAAGGTGATCCGGGAGCGCATCGAAGCGCTGGGTTTCCGCGAGGAGGACGTGATCTTCTCGGGACTGTCGATGGGCTCGTTCGGCGCGCTCTACTACGGATCACAGTTCAAAGCGCACGCCATCATCGCCGGCAAGCCCATCGTCGACCTCGGGTATGTCGCCGAGCGCGGCCGGCTGGTGCGCCCCAACGACTTCTTCACGATCTTCGACATCGTGAACTTCTGGAAGAGGGAGGGACGGGGGGGGAACAGTGCGACCGTCGAAGGCTTCACGCAGGACCTGCTCGCCCGCTGGCACGGCAACCCGGGTTTCGGGGACACGAAGATCCTGCTGTCGTACATGTTGCAGGACGACTACGACGACCAGGCCTACTACGCACTCCTCCACTCGCAGACCGGCAAACCGACGACCGTGATCGCCCGCGGCTACCAGGGCCGGCACAACGACGACAGCGCGTCGATCGTGACCTGGTTCCACAACCAGTACCGGAGGGTCATCGACGAGTACCGGAGGGCGCGCGATGGCGACTCGCGAGGTTGACCGCGTCGGCTGGGGCAGCCCCAACAGCCAGGCGTCTCTCTATGGATCGGCGCTGACAATGGAGTCGTCGGGGGCGGTGCACCTCGTCAACCACCTCATGCCCGCCGGCACGACGATCCAGGAGTGGTACTCGTTCACCGAGTACGAGTCGGCGCGGGACACCCCGGTCCTGCCGCTGCTTCACCACGGCAAGAGGTACCGCCTCGTCCTTGAGGTCGTGTCCGTTCCGGAGGGCACCTTCATCGTCGAGGTGCGGTATTTCGACCGCTTCAAGGAGCTGTTGCGTACCAATGTGTTGTACCCACCGGAGTATGAGTTCGGGTATCCGGAAGACTGTCACCACTACACGATCCGGCTGGTGAACGGCGGGTGTGACGAGCTCCGTTTCACGTCCCTGACGGTGCTGGAGGTGAGGGCGGATGGCTAGCAGCGAGGTGAAAAACCAGCGGGTCATCGAGCGCGTGAACTCCCATGAGAAGGCCATGCGCACCCTGTCCGACGCCCAGCTCCGGGACAAGACGCGAGAGTTCCAAGAACGGCTCGGGAAGGGCGAGCATCTCGACCATCTCCTGCCCGAGGCGTACGCGGCGGTCAGGGAGGCGGACCTGCGGGTCGTCGGGAAGTTCCCCTACGAGAACCAGGTCCTCGCCGCGATCATCATGCACCAGGGCGACATCGCGGCGATGAAGACCGGGGAAGGCAAGAGCCTCACCGCGACGCTTCCCCTTTACCTCAACGCCTTGACGGGTCGCGGCTCGATCCTCGTCACGGTCAACGGCTACCTGGCCCGCCGCGACGCCGAGGAGTTTGGGCCGGTGTTCGAGTTCATGGGTCTCCGGCTTGCGATCGGCGTTCCCGAGGCGGGCAGCGCCGACTTCTCCACCGCGGAGAAGAAGGATATCTACGCCGCGGACGTCGTCTACTCGACGAGTGACAAGGTCGGCTTCGACTACCTCCTCGAGAACCTTGCCGGGACGAGCGAGGACAAATACCTCCGCCCGTTCAACTACGTGCTGATCGACGAGGCGGACGCGATCCTCCTCGACATGGCTCAGATGCCGCTGGTCGTCTCGGGGGCACCGCGCGTGCAGTCCAACCTTTATCCGTTGGCCGACAGGTTCGTTGCGACGCTTCGCGAGGGAGTCGACTACGAGAACGACGAGAGCACGGGAATCGTCAATCTCACCGAGGACGGAGTCGCTGCGGGGAACCGATTCTTCCATGTCGGGAGCCTCTACGACCCCCAGCATTTCCAGCTCAACCGCCACATCAACCTGGCGCTGCGGGCGCGGACGCGCTTCCAGCCGATGCGGGACTACCGGGTGCAGGGCGGCAACCTGGTCCTCCTGAGCGCCGTGACCGGCCGGTTCATCGGGGGCAACAAGCTCCAGGGCGGGCTCCACCAGGCCATCGAGGGCAGGGAGAACCTGCAGATCACCACGGAGAACCGGGCGATGGCGTCGGTGACGTATCAGAACCTGTTCCTCATGTTCGACAAGATGGGCGGGATGACGGGCACGGCGAAGGGATCGGAGAAGGAGCTCCTCAAGACCTACGGGACCAAGCTCATCGAGATCCCGACCTACCGACCGGTCATCCGAACCGACGAGCCGGACATCGTCGTGGCGACGATCGAGGAAAAGGAACGCCTCGTGATGGACTACGTCGAGGAGGTTCGTCAGACGGGACGGCCGATCCTGCTCACGACGGCCTCGGTGCAGAGCTCGGTCAAGTTCTCCCGGTACCTCCTCGACCGCGGCATCGAACACAACCTCCTCAACGCCTTGAGCGAGGCCCACGAGGCGGAGATGGTCAGCGAGGCCGGGCGTAAGGGGGCGATCACGGTCGCCACCCTGATCGCCGGGCGAGGAACCGACATCAAGGTCACGGCGGACGCCAAGGAACTGGGCGGCCTCGTCATCATCGCCACGGAGAAGCTGCCCAACCAGCGCATCGAGGGCCAGGTGCGGGGCCGTGCCGGACGCCAGGGCGACCCGGGCTCGAGTCGCTTCTATGCGTCGTTGGAGGACGACCTTTTCGTGCAGTGGGGCTCGGTCAAGCAGGAGAATATCCGCAAGAAGCAC
>WQVT01000107.1 GCA_009785715.1 Acidimicrobiaceae bacterium
AAGCAAACGGCGTAGCGCGACCGCCCATTGCGTGCGATCGGCTTCGAGCATTTCGAGCTCGGCCGGATTGGCCCACCCGGCGGCTTCGGCAACCACTGCCGCTTCAAGAGTCCGTGCCGCTTCAAGAGTCCGTGCCGCTTCAAGAGTCACGGCCGCTTCGAGCGTCGCCGCCGACTCAAGGCTCATCGAGTCCAGTGGGATTTCCCCTTTTCTCAGGTACGTTTCAGTATTCCGCCGATATCGGCGGGTGCACCCAGGTGACCCAGTCAGATCTGCCTCGACTCACGCCCCCAATGAGCTTGAGTCGGAGGACACCACTTTCGGGTCCGCCCGCTTGCCTTGTCGTTCCCGTAGGCCAGCCTGGCCTTTAGAACCAGCATGGCCCCTCAGCCCACTCATCTCGGGCACGAGCGACAGCCTCATGCTAGCGCATGGGTGGCGCTAACGATGCGATATTGACCGAAAGGGCAGGATCGACCGAAAGTGGGGCGGGCTCAGGCCTGGAAGGTCCCGAAGCCGCCGCGATAGAAGAGCAGCGGCTCGCCGGGACCGCTCCCGAGTTCACGGACCGCTCCGACCACGAGGCGGTGATCGCCGCCGTCGAGGACCTCGCGCACATCGCAGTCGATCCACGCCAATGCACCATGGATATGGGGACAACCCGTGGTCGTAGGCGACCATCCGACCCCGACGAACTTGTCGCCGCCGGAGCTGGCGAACGCCCACGCGATGGCCTCCTGGTCGTCGGCGAGGACGTTGGCGCAGAAGGATCCGGTGGCCTCGATGCGGGGCCAGCTGACCGAGGAGTTCGCAGGGGCGATGGCGATCAGGGGCGGATCGAGCGAGAGCGAGAAGAACGACTGACAGGTCAGGCCGAGCGGACCACCTGAGTCGATGCCGGTCACCACGGTGACCCCGCTCGCAAAGTGGCCGAGAACCGTGCGGAACTCGGCCTTCTCTATCGGAGACTCGGCGGCCATCGGCCAGAGCTTAACGGGCGGGGACCGCTAGCCTCGCCCCGATGACGCTGTGCCCCCAATGACGCTGTGCCCCCGATGATTCTCCGCCCCCGATGATTCTCCGCCGCCCGATGAACCAGAAGGTGGCGGTGAGCGTGGTGTTCGTGGCGGCGATGTTCATGACGATCCTGGATTCGACGATCGTGAATGTCGCGCTTCCGACGCTGGCGAGGAATTTCAAGGTGTCGCTCGATTCCGTTGACACGGTGGTGATCGCCTACCTGGTGAGCCTCGCGGTGTTCATCTCGGCCTCGGCGTGGCTCGGCGACCGCCTCGGGGGACGGCGGGTGTTGCTCGGCGCCACCGGTCTGTTCACCCTTGCATCGGCGGCGTGCGGGCTCGCAGCGAACCTGCCCGAGCTGATCGTCTTCCGCATAATCCAGGGCATGGGGGGCGGCATGATGGCGCCCGTCGGGATGGCTCTGCTCTACCGGACGTTCCCCCCCGCAGAGCGAATCCGGGCCTCGAGCATCCTCACCGTGCCGACCAATCTGGCACCCGCCCTCGGACCGGTGCTCGGAGGGCTGCTCGTCACCAGCCTGTCGTGGCGGTGGGTGTTCTATGTCAACGTTCCCATGGGAGCCGCGGCAATCGTCTTCGGTGTGCTCTTTCTGACCGAGCAGCCACAGCCGCGGCCGGCCCCGTTCGATCTGCTTGGATTCCTGATGGCCGGGACGGGTCTCGGGGCGGCGATGTACGGCGTGTCGGAGGGGCCCTTGCACGGGTGGGGCACGCCGGCGGTGCTGGCAACCCTGCTGATCGGGGTCGGGCTCCTCGTGGCCGTCGTGGTCCGGGCGCTGCGCCACCCCGCTCCGGTGATCGACCTCCGGCTCCTATCCAACCGGCTCTTCCGCTCCGCTACCGGCGTCATGCTCTTCGCGATCATGGCCTTCGGCGGCTCGCTGTACCTCGCGCCGTTGTTCCTCCAGGATGGCCGGCACGTCTCCGCCTTCACCTCCGGACTCACCATCTTCCCCGAGGCGATCGGGATCATGGTGGGGGCGCAGATCGCCACCCGAATGGCGTATCCGCGTTACGGCCCCCGGAGGCTCATCACCGCCGGCGTGGTGCTCGTCGCATTGGCGGTCGCCTCGATGGCCTTGATCGGGGGCGAAACCAACCTGTGGTGGCTCCGCCTTATCACCTTCATCATGGGGCTCGGCATGGCCCAGGTCTTCGTTCCCTGCCAGGCCGCTGCGTTCGCCACGATCTCCCAACAGGCCACGGCCCGGGCATCGACGTTGTTCAATACTCAGCGCCAGATCGGCCAGGCGGTCGGCGTAGCCATCGTCTCGACCGTCCTCAGCATCGTCGGCCTGGAACGGGGTCTCCACGCCTATCACGTGGCGTTCGTGGTGGCCGCCGTCATGGCGCTCGCTGCAGCGGCATTCGCGCTCACCATTCACGACCGCGACGCCGCCTCGACACGACCGGGAGGGTTCGGGCGGCGACGCGACCCCTCCCTCGGCACGGAGAGGGCCGTCGTTCGGAGTTGACGGAGTTCCCGGCTGACCCAAAGCACGGTACGGGATCTTGGATACTGGGTAGGTGTCCCCACGCTCCTTGCTTCTGCCGAGAACCCATGTCAGGCTGGGATGGAGCGGAGATCGACCTTGGCGCCTGGCGCCGGAACCCCGAGGGAATCGATGGCTCTGCATATGCTCCGAAACGCTCCAGCTTTCACGGTCTCGCTTCGTGGGTATGACAAGGAGGAGGTCGACGAGTACGTCGGTGCTCTTCGTGATGGCCGCGAGGTAGACGCCGAGGCCCTGGACGAGGCCGCACGGACTATCGAGGCGCTGGAGGGGGAACTCGGCGAGGCCAACAAGCGCATCTCCGACCTCGAGTCGTGCCTTCGCACCGAAACGCCGCGCTCGATCTTCGCCCTCGGTGAACGCATGACCATGATCCTCGAGGAGGCGGAGACGGCCGCGGCGGCCACGATCGCCAAGGCCGACGACGACGCGCGGCAGGTCACCGACGAGGCGACGCGGACCGCGGACGAGACCCTGCGCACCGCCGCCTTCCATGCCACCGAGGCCGACGCCCGGGCCGCGAAGATCATCCGCGAGGCGGAGGAGCGGGCCGCCGAGACGATCTCGAACGCGCAGGCCGAGGCCGCGGGGGCAATCCGGGCGGCCGAGGAGCGGGTGGCGGAAGTCACCGGGAAGGCCGACGCGTACGAGCGGGAGGTGACCGCCAAGGCCGACGCCTACGCCCAGGACGTCAGCGCAAAGGCCGATGCCTACGCCCAGGACATCAACGCCAAGGCCGACGCCTACGCCCACGATGTCAGCACCGGGGCCGACACGTACGCGCAAGAGGTCACCACCAAGGCCGACACCTACACCCACGACGTCACGACCAAAGCCGACGCCGACGCCGCCGCTATGACCATGGCGGCCGACACCCGTGCGAGGGAGGTCACCGACTCGGCCGACGCCTACGCTCGCGACGTCACCACCAAGGCCGACGCCTACGCCAAGCAGGTGACCGGGGACGCCGACGCCCACGCCGCGAGGGTGACCTCCAACGCGGAGAACTTCGCCGCCGAGAAGATGGGTGAAGCAGACACCCATGCGGCTCAGGTCACCGCCACCGCCGAGAGCCTGGCAGCCGAGACCGCACGCCGTGCCGAGGCAGCGGCGCACCAGACGGAGTCCGATGCGCAGACAAAGGCGGCCGCTCTGGTCGCCGACGCCGAGGACCGCGCCGCCGCCCGGGTGAAGGAGATGGAGGAGTGGTCGGACCGCACCCGTGCCCGCCTCCGCGAGGAGCACCGTCAGGCGGCAGAGGAGTTCGCCAGGACCAAGGCAGAGCGTGAGGAGGAGCTGGCAGCTCTGGGCGCCCGACGGGACGAGGTGCTCGCGACGCTCGACCGCCTCCGCCAGGCCCTGGTCTATGCGGTGCGCACCGGTCCCGTGGAGACAAACGGCCCGATCGACGCAAGGGTCGACGGAGCGACAGCGGGCGGGAACGGCGGAGGCGGGAACGGCGGGGGCGGGAATTCGGAGGCCGGGGAGCCGAGCGCGATGACCAACGGCGTCCACTCCGCCAACCCGTAGCGCCCGGCGGACCCCTAGGGCCCGACCTGGACTAGTTTTGCTGCGGTGCCCTCGGTTCTGTCATTCGTCCTCGCCGGCGGCGAGGGCAAACGACTCATGCCCCTGACGCTGGATAGAGCAAAGCCAGCCGTGCCCTTTGGGGGACATTATCGGCTTGTCGATTTTGTCCTCTCGAATCTCGCAAACGCCGGCTTCTTGAAGATCATCGTTCTCACGCAGTACAAGAGCCACAGCCTCGATATCCACCTGTCACGGACGTGGAGGATGTCGACGCTCCTCGGCGATTTCGTCTCACCCGTGCCCGCCCAGATGCGCCTGGGACAGCGGTGGTTCGCCGGCTCGGCCGATGCCGTCTACCAAAACCTGAACATCGTCGGCGACGTGGGCCCGGAGTACATCTGCGTATTCGGCGCGGATCACATCTATCGCATGGACCCGCGCCAGATGCTGGAGCAACACATCGAGTCAGGCGCCGGTGTGACCGTCGCCGGGATCAGGGTTCCCGCCGAGCAGTCGGCACAGTTCGGCGTGATCGAAACAGATGCGAAGGGCCGGATCGAGCGATTCGTGGAGAAGCCCGATCGGTTCCCCGGCCTGCCGGACGCGCCCGATCAGATCATGGCCTCTATGGGCAACTACATCTTCACCACAGAAACGCTGGTGAACGCCCTGCATGCCGATGCCAGCGACGAGTCCTCGAAGCACGACATGGGCGGCGACCTGATCCCCGGCCTCGTCCGCGCCGGGGTGGCGCACCTCTACGACTTCGGGACCGGCCACGTCCCGGGCGTCACCGACCGCGACGCCAGCTACTGGCGGGACGTGGGGACGCTCGACAGCTACTACGACGCCCATATGGACCTCGTCGCCGTTCACCCGGTGTTCAACCTCTACAACCGCGACTGGCCGATCATGACCAGTGTGCCGATTCTGCCGCCGGCCAAGTTCGTCTTCGAGGACGAGGGCCGGCGGGGCCAGGCGTTCGACTCATTGGTGAGCCCGGGGGTCATCATTTCCGGGGGGACGGTGAGGCGGTCGATCATCTCCCCCGAGGTGCGGGTCAGCTCGGGAGCGCTGGTCGAGGATTCGGTCATCATGGATCAGACGGTTGTCGGGCCGGGTGCGGTGGTGCGTCGCGCCATCCTGGACAAGTCGGTACACGTTGAGCCCGGCGCCCAGCTCGGGGTGGACCCGGTCCACGACCGCCGGTACCACACGATCTCGGACGGCGGCGTCGTGGTCGTCGGCAAGGGGACAAGGGTTCCGAAACGATGAGGGTCGCCCTCCTCACCCGCGAGTACCCGCCAGAGGTATACGGGGGGGCGGGAGTCCACGTCGAGTACCTCTCTCAGGCGCTGGCGCGTGTGAACGACGTGGAGATCCAGGTCCACGCCTTCGGCGAACCCCGCCCGTCACCCCTCGTGTCCGGCACCTATCAGCCCTGGGATGCGCTCCCCAAGACCCCGCCCGGCCAGGCCCTGCGGACCATATCGGTCGACCTGGAGATGGCTGCCGCCATCGGAGACGTCGACCTCGCGCACAGCCACACCTGGTACGCGAACCTGGCGGGCCACCTCGCGAAGTTGATGTGGGACATGCCGCACGTCATGACCGCCCACAGCCTCGAGCCGCTCCGCCCTTGGAAGGCCGAGCAGCTGGGCGGGGGGTACGCCCTGTCGTCGTGGTGCGAACGAACCGCGATCGAGTCGGCCGACGCGGTGATCGCCGTCTCGTCGTCGATGGCGGAGGACATCCTCCGGGCCTACCCAACCGTCGATCCGGACGCGATATCGGTGATCTACAACGGCATCGATCAACACGACTATCACCCCGATCCCGACACCGACGTGCTGGAACGGCTCGGCGTGGACCCCGATGCCCCGGCCGTCATGTTCGTCGGCCGAATCACGGCGCAAAAAGGGTTGGAGCACCTCCTCGCGGCCGGTCGGTACCTGGATCCGGGCGCTCAACTCATCATTTGCGCGGGGGCTGCCGACACCACTCAGATCGCGGAACGTATCCGCGGCATGGCACGAGGTCTCGCCGGTGAGCGCCGCGGCGTTCACTGGATCGAGGATCCCCTCGGACGGCCCGAGATCGTTCAACTGCTCAGCCACTCGGACGTCTTCGTCTGCCCGTCCGTCTACGAGCCATTCGGTTTGATCAACGTCGAAGCGATGGCCTGCTCGCTTCCGGTAGTGGCGAGCGCTGTGGGTGGGATACCGGAGATAGTCGTCGACGGGGTTACCGGCCTGCTGGTCCCCATTTTCGATGCCGGAGCGGACGGTCAGCCGGCCGAACCTGAACGCTTCGCGCGTGACCTGGCGGCGGCGACCAACGAGCTTCTCGCGAATCCCGAGCGCTCCCATGAGATGGGAGCCGCCGGACGACGCCGGGTCCTTGAATCATTCACCTGGGATGTGACCGCACAACGCACGGCGGAGCTGTACCGGACCGTGCTTGGCAGGTAGCCCCAAACACACCGGTGGTCGTAAACACCAAGGGCGCTCCCTCCCGGAGGAGGAAGCGCCCTGAGTAGGACGGTGAGTGGTGAAACTTTGCGCGGCGGTGGATCAGCCCCTGCCGCGACCGATCCCTGCTTGACGCAAGACGTTGGCCGAAACACCGGCCTCCCGCCAAGCGGCGTAGGAGATTCCCTTGCGCTCGCTGTAGGCGGCAGCCACCTTCACAAAGGCACTCTCCAAGGCACCGAGGTCCTCGCTCGACTCCTTCTTCAATTGATCCAGCTCCGACTTCAGATCGAAACGTTGCTGAATCAACAGGAGCCGCTGGCCGGCGTCAGCCGTCGCAAGCTTGGCATCCACCTCGGCAACTTGGCGGGCGATGCTCTCAACCGTTCGCTTCCGGCCGGGACGCTTCGGCCGACTGATCACATCGAGATAGTTGCGCACCGCCCGGCCTTCCTCCCGACCAGCAGCCAACGCAGCCTTGTGGTCGTCGCTCATGCGACTGGCCCGCTTCGCCACAGTCTTGGCTGGAGCGGCCACCGGCACGGCCTGCTTCTTCGGGACTCGCTTCCGACGCTGCGGCGTCTCGCTTGTCGTCTTAGCGGGCATGTACACCTTCCTATCGTCAGACAGCCCCGACCTGTTGCCAGTGCTGACCTCATACAAACGTACGCGGACATGATAGCCCTTCTATCTGGAAGTTAGTAGGACATCGCGCTGAAGCTTTCGAAATACCCCACATTCCATCATCCCTGCGGCTGCCCGGATTTCCATGCGGTAGCGTTTTGACCCTGATGAGCACACCATCTCGAAGCCTCAACCGCCTCACGGGGTACCTCTATCCAGGACCGGCCAGCAGCAGGACCGAGTTGATGGTCGGGCTCGCCTGGAGCGGCCTTGTCGGAATCCTGATGGTGATCGGCCTCTTCATCGATCACGGGTGGGTAGGCCGCAT
>WQVT01000108.1 GCA_009785715.1 Acidimicrobiaceae bacterium
GCTCGTCCCGATCGCCATGCGCCGCGCGGCCGAGCTACGCGATGCGCGGTGCCGGCCCGACCAGGTCTGGGTCATCGGCGACACGCCCCGGGACCTGGCCTGCGCCCGGGCCGCCGGCGCCCGCTGCCTGCTCGTCGGGACGGGCAAGACGCCGGCCGACCAGCTGGCCACCCTCGGGGCCGACGCGGTGCTCGACGACCTCTCCGATACCGACACGGTGGCCAAGATCCTCACCGGATTCTGAGGGGGCGGGTGCCGCGGCCGGCCCGGCCCGCCCGCCGCGGCCCGCCGCCCCGGCCCGCCGCCCCTCCTGACGTCTGTGCGCGATTCGCGTCCATGTGCCTGATTGCCGTCCATGTGAGCGGCTACAGGTCAATACACGTCGCTGCGCCGTCACATGTCACGGAATCAGTCACATGTCACAGAATCGCTCACAAAGCGCAGAACCACCCCCGCCCGCCTACTCCCCGGATCGCAGGGGACGGAACACGTCGCGAAGCGTCTGCGCCAGCAACCCCGGCGCGGACACCGCCGGAAAGTGGCCGCCGCGGGGGTGTTCTCCCCAGGCGGAGAGCGAGAAGTAGCGCTCGGCCAGCTCCCGCGGCGGCTTCGGGAACGGGATGCGTTCGCCACCGAAGATCGTGACCGCGACGGGGGCCGGACCGCCCTCCCCCACCCGCAGGGTGTCGGCCGGCGCCTGGCGGTATCTCCAGTACGGCAGGAGCGACGTGCCGATGGTCCCCGTCGACCAATACAGGGTCAGGGTGGCGAGCAGGAGCTCCCTCGGGAACGCCGGCTGCCCGTCGGGGCGGACGTCGCTCCAGGCAACGACCTTCTCCCCGATCCACGACGCCAGCCCGACGGGCGAGTCGAGCAGGGCGGCGGCGATAGTCGACGGTTTCGTGGCGTGCTGATGCGCGTACGCGCCTTCGGCGGCCGTCCAGGCCTCGACCTCGGCGAAGTAGGTCGTCTCGGGCTCGCTCCACGGCTTCGGAGGCGGCGGGAGCATTCCGGCAGCGACGTGCGCGCCTGCCACCACGTCAGGGTGGTCGCGCGCCAGGCGGGCGGTGATGCCGGAGCCGATGTCGCTGCCGTGCGCCACGAACCGGCGGTACCCGAGCCCCTCGGTCATCAGCCGGTACCAGAGCTCGGCCGTCTCGATTCCCGTGAGTCCGCCGGCGGGTGGCGGGCCCGAGAACCCGTAGCCGGGCAGCGAGGGGACCACCACGTTGAAGGCGTCGGCGGGGTCGCCACCGTGGGCGGCAGGGTCGGTCAGCATGGGGATCAGGTCCAGGTACTCGCAGAACGACCCCGGCCACCCATGGGTGAGGAGGAGCGGCAGCGCCCCCTCGCTCCCCGAGCCAGAGCCAGCCGGACCAGAGACGGCCGGCTGCTGGACCGCATGGATCTCGATCCCGTCGATCAAGACCCGCACGTGGGTCAGGCTGTCGAGGCGGCGCTGGAAGACCGAAGGGTCGTACGCCCGCCAGTCCTCGATCAGCGCCGCCAGCCAATCCTCCGGCGTCCCCCGCTCCCAGCCCTCGCCCCGAGCCAAAGCCGGCAGCGGGGACAGCCGGGCCGCCCTTAGGCGCTCGCCGAGCAGGTCGAGGCTGGCCGGGTCGAGGATCGGCTCGAGTCGCTCGACCGAGACCCCTGCCATCTGACCCACCCCCGCCCGACGAGGAGCTAGGCGCCGGCCACCGCCGACAGCGGGGCATGGATCGGGCCTTGGCGCTGGCCGAGAGGGCGGCCGTCCCGACCGCTGCGCACGGCGAGGATCTCGGCAACGATCGCCATCGCCACCTCAGCGGGCCGGCGCCCTCCGAGGTCCAGTCCGATGGGCCGGTGGATCCGCTCGAGGTCCGCGTCCCCGAACCCAACCGCCCGCAGGCGCTCGAGCCGGGCGGTCTGCGTCCGGCGCGACCCCATGGCTCCGACGTAGGCCACCCGCCTCTCGAGCGCCCGGGAGAGCACCGGGGTGTCGACGTCCGGATCGTGGCTCAGCATGACCACGGCGGCCGAGTCGGCGGCCCACGCGAGCGCGGCTTCGGCGTCGGCGACCGAGGGCCCCGAGCGTGCCTCCCAGCCGAGCAGGCCGGCCTGCGCCTTGATCGCGTCGACCAGGTCGCCGTCCCCGACCACGACCAGTCGGGGCTCGGGCACCCACGATTCGATCAGGACCACGCCGGCGCCGTCCTCGATCCGCCGGGTCCCGTGGCCACCCTCGGCGATCAACTCGACCGCCTTCCCCGCCAGATGATCGGGCTCACCTACAGCCAGCGCGCCGCTCCACGTGCCGTCGGCAAGGACGACCATCGACGCCGGCCCGGCGGTCGGTCCCTCGACCCGGGTGACGAGCGCGACCGGGGAGCGTTCTGCGAGTGCCGTCCAGAGCGTCGGGGGGATCTCCGCCGCCGGCTGCACGAGGAAGGAGACCTGGCCCCCGCACACGAGCCCCGCCTCGCGGATCATCTCTCCCTGGACGTCGACTTCGACGACCTCGAACCGCTCGGGGGCCAGCCGTTCCACGGTCGGCGCCAGCGCAGCAGTCCCGAAGCGGCCGAGGATGTCACCGACCTGGCCGCCGGCGCCTTCCACCGCCACCAACGGGTCGCCGGCCCACGCCGAGAAGCCCCTCAGCTCGACGACCCGGGCCAACGCGACCGGGCGACCTCCGTCGAGCCAGTCCTGCACCTGCGCTCCGAGCTCTTCCAACATGGGCCCAGGCTATGCGACCCCCGGAGGGGAGCGCCCAGGGAAGCTCAGCCGGCGGTGATCACGTACCGGGGCGAGACGCCGATCAACCGCTCGGGGAGCGGCCGGGCGAGGTTCGCCGCCCACTCGACGTCGCGCAGCCGCTCGATCCACGGATCCGGCCAGCCTGCGGCGACCACCATGTCGATGAGCGCCGAGGGCTGCGTGCCGTGGGCGAAGGGCAACGCCTCCGAGATCTCGGAGGCGTACGGCGCATGGTGATCATCCGGGGTGCGGCGCAGCTGGCGCGCGAGGTCCCGAAGTCGGGACCGGACCATCTCCACCGGATCGACCTTTCCCCACACCCCCTCCACCAGGATCAGGCGGCCATACGGGGCGACCCCCCGCCAGGCGCTCAGGGCGGCGGTCGGGTCGGGCAGGGTCCACACGACGTGACGCTCGATCACCGCATCGAACGGTCCCGGCGGTGGATACTCGACAGGCCCCTCGACGATGTCCACGCCGAGCCCCTCGGCGGTGGCCCGAGCACGCAACTGGGAGAGCATCCCCGCCGAGACGTCGAGCGCGGTGACCTTGTGGCCGAGCCGGGCCGCAATCAGGGAGAGGAACCCCGTGCCGGCACCGCAGTCGAGGACCCGGGCAGGCGACCTCGGCAGCAATCGGGCGAACGCCGTCGCCCACGCAGCCTTCTCCGCCGAGGACGTCGGCCGGTGGCCTTCGGCCAGGTCGTAGGTGGCGGAATCGACATCCCAATAGCTGCGAATCTGATCCGCGAGAGACATCGATCCGATCTTACGATCGACCGGGCGAACGGGGTCCGGTTCGTCAAAGTCCGGTCGTCACTACGATCGCGCCGATGCCGGTTTACCGAATCAGCCAGGCGGCCCGGCTCCTCGGGGTGAGCGCCGACACCGTCCGGCGCTGGGGGGACAGCGGTCGCCTCGCCGTCGAGCGCGACGAAGGGGGCAGGCGATGGGTCGACGGGGTGCAACTGGCGGCGCTGGCCGCCTCCCTGGTCGACGAGGGGGAACAGGGGCCGATTCGTTACTCGGCCCGTAACCGACTGCACGGCATCGTCACGAAGATCACCAAGGACCGGGTGATTACCCAGGTGGACGTGGTGGCGGGGCCATTCCGTATCGTGTCGTTGATCAGCACCGAAGCAGCGGATCAATTGGGCCTGGACATCGGAGTCCTGGTCGTGGCGTCGGTCAAGGCCACCAACGTGACGATCGAGACTCCCCGAGTCGCGCCGCATCCTGCCGAAGACGAGGCCTATGCCGACGACGGCGAGGAATCCGGCTCCGTCTGACCCCGGACCGCGGTAACAAACACGCTGTAGTACAACTACGCGTGGGTACGGAATGAGCGAATCCCACCACCACCACTCGCCTGTTGACTTCGGGTCCGGCCGGCTGGCGATGGTGCTCGGCATCTCCACGACCCTGCTGGTCGTCGAGGTGGTCGGGGCGATCGTCTCGGGAAGCCTGGCCCTCCTTGCCGACGCCGGCCACATGCTGGCGGACGTGGGGGGCCTGGCCCTGGCGCTCGTCGCCGCCCGTCTCGCGCGCCGACCGGCGACGACGACCCTGACCTGGGGTTTTCGTCGGGCGGAGGTGCTCGCCGCCGCAGCCCAGGCGGCCGTGCTCCTGGCGGTCGGCCTGTGGGTCCTCTCGGAGGCGGTTCGCCGGCTCATCGACCCGGTCGCCGTGGCCGGTACGGCGATGGTCGTGTTCGGGGCGGCAGCACTCGCCGGCAATGCGGTTTCGGCGCTGCTCCTGAAGCATTCGGCGTCGAATTCGATGAACACCCGCGCCGCCCTCCTGGAGGTGACCAACGACGCGCTGGGCGGCCTCGCCGTCCTGATCGCCGCGATCGTCATCGCGACCACCGGCTGGCACCGCGCCGACCCGATCGCCTCGATCCTGATCGGGGCGATGATCCTCCCCCGGGCGTGGAGCCTCCTGCACAAGGCGATCAACGTCCTGCTCGAGGCGACGCCCGAGGGCATCGACCTGACCGAGGTGCGCTCCCACCTGCTGTCGGTCGACCACGTGATCGAGGTCCACGACCTGCACGCCAATTTGGTGGCGACCGGGCTTCCGGTGCTCAGCGCCCACCTCACCGTGGAGGACGGCTGCTTCCACGACGGACACCTGCCCGAGCTCCTCGACGAAGTGCAGGCATGTCTGGTGGGCCATTTCGACGTGCACCACTCGACGTTCCAGTTCGAACCCGCCGGGCACGCCGCCCACGAGGAGGCCTGCATGGAGGACATCCCGGACCCGGGGGGCCACCGCCGAGACCCGCTGACCGCTCCCTAGGCCACCGCCTCTTCAGGCCACCGCCTCTTCCCGGGTCTTCTTGACCAGTGCACCGCCTTCGTCGTCGGAACTGAGCAGCCGCTCCGCCAGCCGGGTCAACAGGTCGGCCAGCTCGGCATGCGCCTCGGGAGAGTAGTCACCGAGCAGCTCCGCCAGTCCCTCTCGTCGGGCATCGAGCAGCCGGCCGAGGGCGGCCTCGCCCTTCTCGGTGAGCGCGTACCGCCACCGCTCGAGCTTCCCGTCGGCCCCTGACTCCGCCGGGGCCGCCCGCCGCAGCAACCCGGCGCGCTGCGCCTGCTCGACGAGCACGAGCACATCCTCCGGGGCGGCGCGCACCTTCGCGGCCAGCTCGCCGATCGTGATCTCCGGATGGCCTTCCAGACGGTAGAGGAACCAACACGTCGCCGGAGCGAGGTCGAGGCCGGCTCGCTGGGCCAGCTTCGTGTAGAGGTTCTGGCGGCTTTCCCGGCCGACGAGCACGACGAGCGCCCGCTCGATCTCCTGCAGGGTGGTGCGCTCGGTCGGGGCGGCGAAGGTCTCCGTCAGAGCGACCGCCTTGTCCATCTGCCGCAATGGCACCTCGGGAAGGAGCCAGGAAAGGGCGAATGCGACGGCGGCGACCGGCACGGCCACCAGGAAGACGGTGCCGAGGCTGGCCGCGTAGGCATGGGTGAACCCGGCGTGCAGGGCCGGGGGCAGATGCTTCACCAGGTCCGGGCTCGCCGAGCGGGCCAGCTCGGGCGGGAAGTTCGCTCCCAGGTAGTGGGACAGGTTGTGCGCAAGCCGGTTCGTGAAGATCGCCCCGAACACGGCCACCCCGAAGCTGCCGCCGATCTGCCGGAAAAACGTCGCCCCTGATGTGCCGACTCCCAGGTCGCGATATTCGACCGCATTCTGCACGGCGATCACGAGCACCTGCATGACCATGCCGAGACCGAACCCGAGCACGAACATGTACAACGAAGCAGTGACGGTCGACGTCCCGACGGCAAGATTCGAGAGCAGATAGAGGCCGAACGCGGTGATCGCCGTGCCAACGATTGGGAAGATCCGGTAACGACCCCAGCGTGAGATGAGTTGACCTGCTCCGACCGACGTGAACAAGAGACCAGCCATCATCGGCAGGAGTCGCAACCCGGATTCAGTCGGACTGACCCCTTTGACCAACTGGATGAACTGCGGCAGGTAGGTGATCGCCCCGAACATGGCGAAACCGATGACGAACCCCACCGCCGACGCCGAGGAGAACACGCGGTTCTTGAACAGCCGCAGCGGGATCACCGGTTCCTCGGCGCGCCGCTCCGCCCAGACGAATCCGACCAGCAACAGCGCGGCCAGCACGAGGAGCCCGATCTCGATGTTCGAGCCCCAGGCGTAGGTGGTGCCGCCCCAGGTGGTGAACAGCACCAACGCCACGGCCGCCCCCCCGATCAGGGCCGTGCCGAGATAGTCGATCGACCGCCGCACTCCCCGCATCCCGGCTGGCAGCACCGACGCGGCCACAACCAGGGCGATGATCCCGAGGGGAAGGTTGATGTAAAAGACCCAATGCCAGGAGAGGTTGTCGACGAAGAACCCGCCGAGAAGCGGCCCGACCACGGTCGTCACCCCGAAGACGGCGCCGAACAGCCCCTGGTACCGACCCCGGTCCCGGGGAGAGACGACGTCGCCCACGATCGCCTGGGTGCTCACCATCAGCCCCCCGCCGCCGAGGCCCTGGATGGCCCGAAACGCGATCAGCATGTCCATCGACGAGCTGATTCCCGAAAGCGCCGAGCCGACAAGGAAGATCGTGATCGACGCCAGCAGGAAGCTCTTGCGCCCGTACAGGTCGCCGAGCTTGCCCCACAGCGGGGTCGACGCGGTCGAAGCGAGCAGATAGGCGGTGACGACCCAGGAATAGTGGTTCAGCCCTCCCAGATCGCCGACGATCGTGGGCAGCGCCGTCGACACGATCGTCTGGTCCAGCGCGGCGAGCAACATGCCGAGCAGCAGTGCCCCGAGCACCAACCACAGCCGGCGGGACTGGAGCACCCGCGGTGCGGATGCGGGTGCCGTCGCCGCGGTGGTCGTCATCGGTACCAAGCATGGCGCACGACGCGCGGAGCGTGCTCAGATCACACGCATAGAGCGCTACCGTTGTGCTCAATGCGTTGGTGAACCGCTACCAAGGGACGGTCCGGCTCAGCTCGAAATGAGCTTGCGCGCGCCCGGGCACCTCCTCGCCGGTCGGACCGAATTCGCCCGACCCGGTCTCGACAGGAGGAACAGATGGAACAGCTGCTCACCGCCGCCCAGATTGACCACTACCGCACCTTCGGCTTCGTGGTGCTGCCCGGCCTGCTCGCCACCGAACGCACCTCGGCACTATCGAGCGAAGTCGATGCGGCACTCCGTGACGCGTACGCCGGCA
>WQVT01000109.1 GCA_009785715.1 Acidimicrobiaceae bacterium
AGTGGGTTGTTGGCTCCCACCCCGTACTTGCTCGTCGCTATGAAGTAGCCGTCCCAGATGCCGACCGCCAGCCACTGGTGGAGGAGCACCGCGCCGAATCCCATCGCAGAGCCCAGCGCCCCAGAAAGGGCGACGATCCGGCGGCGGCCGGCCAGTGCGACGATCGCGGTGATCGCCAGAGCCGGGAGCATCACGATGCCCGTGATGTAGCTGTAGCTCGCCACCGCCGCGCAACCGAGCGCGAACACCGGGGCGAACCGCGCCGTCGACCTCAGCGCGAAATACAAGGCGGCCAGCATGAAACCGGCACACATCGAGATCGGGAAGACGGCCGCGAAGTAGACCGACCCGGGTCCGACGGCCGCAGCGACCAGGCATGCCCACCTAGTGGGCAGCGACACGCTGTCAGCGAGCAGGCGCCACATCACGAACAACAGGAGGTACAGGCAGCCCCACGCCACGATGAGGGCAGCGACCCCGATGGAGATTGCCGGCAGCCAGGCGAGGACGCGCGTGGCCATCCCGTAGCCGGGGAACCAGGCGACGGTCCCGCAGAGGTAGTTCCCGGGGGGCAGGTGCGGCGGTATCGAACTGCCGCCGCAATGCCACACCGCCGTGAATCCGTGCTCGGCGATGTACAGGTACCAACCGCTGTCATACCGCTGCCACGACGACGGCAGGAACATCTGATGCAGGCTGTAGCCGGTTCGCCATTTGAGGAAGCCGAACGACAGGACCATGACGGCCAGCGGCGGCAGTGCGTTGGCCACCAACCACCCGGCGGGCCCCCGGCGGCGGCCGGCACCGTGCCGCGGAACCCACGGGCTCGAGCGGGTCAGCGTTGCGTCAGCTACCACGTCAGGGGAGTTCCCTTCTGTCCATCAGGCGAGTCCGGGGGCACGGTGCAACAAGGGTAGTGAAATACGGACCTGCCGGCCCGGATGCTCCTGCCCTGGCAGCGGTCTCCGGCCATCGGCCGGTACCATCGCCAACCCATGGACGAGCGGGCCATCGGGGTGTTCGACAGCGGCTTTGGCGGCCTTACGGTCGCCCGGGCGATGATCGACCTGCTCCCAGCCGAGGACATCGTCTACCTGGGCGACACCGGCCGGTACCCCTACGGGCCCCGTGACCAGGCCGAGGTGGCCCGCTTCGCCCACCAGATCACCGCCAAGCTGGTCAAAGAGCACGACGTCAAGATGGTGGTCGTGGCCTGCAACACCGCTGCGGCCGCCGCGCTCGACCAGCTGCGCGAGGACTTCGACGTGCCGGTGGTCGGCGTGATCGAGCCCGGCCTGCGCTCCGCCGTGCGCGCCACGGTGAGCGGGCGGATCGGGGTGATCGGCACGGTGGGGACGATTGCCTCAGGCGCCTACCAGCGGGTGGCCGCCGAGCTTGGCGGCTCGGCTCTCGCAGCAGACAGGCCGCTCGAGCTGACCTGCGCGGCGTGCCCGGGGTTCGTGGAGTTCGTCGAACGGGGCGAGACCGGCTCCGACCAGGTGTTCGTCCTCGCCGAGCGCTTGCTCGAGCCGATCCGGCGGGCCTGCGTCGACACGCTCCTGCTCGGCTGCACGCACTACCCGTTCCTGGCGCGCACCATCAGCGACGTCGTGGGGCGTGAGGTGTTCCTGGTCAGCTCGGCCGACGAGACCGCGTTCGAGGTCCGTCGCATCCTCGAAGAGACCGGGGCAGGCCGACCGAAACCCGCCGCCGGTTCGCAGCGCCGCTGGATCTCCTCGGGGGACACGGCCACCTTCGCCGCTCTCGGCCGGAGCCTCTTCGGACCGGAGATCGACCGCGTGGAGGCCTGGGACCCGGACGGTTGACGGCGTGGAACGGGGTCGGTGTTTGCCTCTCTGTCACACCCAGCCTTTACACTTCCGGCCAGAAGGCCCGACCGTTCCGGGGTCGGCACGAGGAGGCAGTGGTGTGGCTGGAAGCTTGCGTGCGGTGACAGGCAAACAACTTCAATTAGGGGTGCTTGCCCGCCGGATGCAGAGCATCCCGTTGACGGCGCGCACCGTCTTGGAGCGGGCGTCGGGAAAGTCGATCTTCGAGGCCCGCTACTACCGCGAATCACAGCTCAGCCGGTTGGCGAACCTCTTTGCGCACATTGATGTCGAGAAGTGGCGCGGCATGAGGGTCCTGGAGGTCGGCGCCGGCCTCGGGCACCTCGGAGATGCCTTCACGGCGCTCGGCTTCGATGTGACGTCCACCGACGGCCGCCCCGAACACGTCGAGGCGATGCGGGCCCGAGGTAGGGAGTCCTTCGTGCTCGATCTCGATCGGGACGGGGTCGACAAAGCTGGCGACTACGACATCATTCTGGCGTTCGGCGTCCTTTACCATCTGGCGAAGCCACAGGAATTTCTCCAAAGCTGCGGGGCCGCCGCGAAGGTGTTGCTACTCGAGACCTGTGTGTGTGACGACCGTGAACCCGTAGTGAAGTGGGTGAAGGAGTCCAGTGGTTGGCTCGGGCCGGACCAGGCGGTTAGCCCCAATGGGTGTCGTCCGAGCCCGGCGTGGGTCGAGAAGACCTGTTCCGAAGCCGGATTTCGCACGGTCCGCGATATCTCGAGTTCCATCGGTAACTGGACCAGTGGAAGGTTCGATTGGGAAGCGCACTCCACCGGAGAGTGGAGTCGGAGTGGCTATAACCTTCGGAAGATGTGGGTCTGTGAGCGGTAAGGACGGTCGGTCGGACGGGCGGCGCGCCGATGAGCTCCGTCCGGTGGAACTGGTGCGGGACTACACGGTCTTCGCGGCAGGCTCCGTGCTGATCCGCATGGGGCGGACCGTCGTGCTCTGCACGGCGTCGGTGGCCGAGGAGGTCCCCCGTTGGATGCGTGGCAGCGGGCGGGGGTGGGTGACCGCCGAGTACTCGATGCTCCCCGGCGCCTCAACCGAACGCGTCGACCGCGAGGCGTCACGCGGCCGCCAGTCGGGAAGGACGCAGGAGATCCAGCGACTCATCGGCCGGTCCCTGCGTGCGGTGACCGACCTGAAAGCGATGGGGGAGGTGCAGATCACCCTCGACTGCGACGTGCTCCAGGCGGACGGCGGCACCCGGACCGCCAGCATCTGCGGCGCCTACGTGGCGCTGCACGACGCGTGCGAGCGGCTGGTGGCAGGCAAGAAGATGGCCGCCAACCCGCTCATCGACGCCTGCGCCGCGGTGTCGGTCGGGATCGTCGATGGCGTGGCCATGCTCGACCTGGCGTACAGCGAGGACAGTCGCGCCGAGACGGACATGAACGTGGTCATGACCGGCGACGGCCGCTTCGTCGAGGTTCAGGGCACCGCCGAGGGTGCCGCCTTCAGCCGGACCGAGCTCGACTCGCTTCTCGGGCTCGCCGAGTCGGGGATCGCGCTGCTGCTCGACGCACAGGCAGCCGTGTTGGCCGTCCCCCCGCCACCCCGTGACTGAAGCGTTCGTTTTGGCCACGGCCAATCCTGATAAGGCCAGGGAGATAGCCGAGATCGTCGGCGACGATATTGAGCTCATTCCCCGGCCGCCGGAGGTGCCCGACGTCGAGGAAAACGGCGCGACCCTGCTCGACAATGCCCGCCTCAAGGCCGAGGCACTGGTGTCTGCAACCGGTCGGCCGGCACTGGCCGACGACACCGGCCTGGAGGTGGACGCCCTCGGCGGCGCCCCCGGGGTCCGCTCGGCCCGCTACGCCGGGGAGCCGTCCGACCCGGTGGCGAACGTCGCCAAGCTGCTCGCGGAATTGGTGGGCAAAGGATCGCCTGACGCTCGGCGCGCCCGGTTCCGGACCGTGGCCGTGGCGGCGTGGCCCGGTGGCGCCGAGGTGATCGCCGAGGGAACCGTCGAGGGGTGGATCGCGCTGGAGCCGGCGGGCCGGGAGGGCTTCGGCTATGACCCGGTGTTCGTGCCCGACGACGGAGGGGGCGGTACGTTCGCCGAGATGACCGCCCTCGAGAAGCACGCGCTGTCGCACCGGGGACGGGCGTTCCGGGAGCTGGCGCGGCAACTCCGTGATGCCCGCCCGGGGGCCTGACGAGGCTCCTCACCTGGGGGGATGAAGGGTTTCGGCGCCCCGCAGATGCGATGATGTGCCGATGACCGGCGAGGCTCGCCCCGACACGGTTGCCGGCGGCGCCCTCGTCGAGGACTTGCCACCCGGCCCCGTGCTCACGGATCCCCTGCTCGACGAGCCCGCTCCGATCGTCGACGGCGCGCTGGAGGCCCCTCGCCGCCGCCGCCGCTGGCTTCCCCGGCCCGTCCTCCACATCGGCCGTCTGCTCCTGATCGCCCTTGTCGTCGAGTACCTGCTGGTGCCGAACATCGCCGGCACCCGCAAGGCCTTGCACCTGATGGGCTCGGTGAGCCCCCTCTACCTGCTCCTGGGCGTCGTGCTCGAGGTGGCCGCGATCGTCGCCTACGCCGCCCTCACCCGCACCGTGCTCGGGCCGGACCGCTCCCCGGGAATGGGAACCATGCTGCGGATCCAGTTGACCACGCTCTCGGTGAGCCACGTGGTCCCCGGAGGGTCAGCTGCGGGCTCGTCGCTCGGGTACCGCCTGCTCCGCCAGGCTGGGGTCAAGCGGACCGACGTCGGTTTCGCCCTCGCCACGCAGGGGCTCGGTTCGGCCGTGATCCTGAACGTCCTGTTCTGGCTGGCGCTCGTCGTTTCGATCCCTGTATGGGGGTTCTCCCCCCTCTACGTGACGGCTGCGCTGGCCGGCGTGGCGCTCTTCGTCTTCTTCACCGCCCTGGTGCTCCTCTTGACCCGGGGCGACCAGTGGCTTGGGGGCCTGATCGAGCGGGTCGCCTCCCGCCTCTCCTTCGTCCAGGCCGACGTGGTGCGGGACCTCTTCGACCAGGTCGCCGCCCGGGTCCATGAACTCGGCACACAGCGTCACATGGTGCTCCGGGCCGCGGCGTGGGCGCTCGCCAACTGGCTGCTCGACGCGGCGTCCCTGTTCGTCTTCGTCGGAGCATTCGGCCACTGGGTGAACCCGGACGGCCTTCTCGTGGCCTATGGGTTGGCCAACGTGCTCGCCGCGATACCACTGGTCCCCGGAGGTCTCGGCGTCGTCGAGGCCACCCTCACCTCGGCCCTGGTCGGGTTCGGCACGACCAGGGCGGTGGCGCTGCTGGGCGTCCTGGCGTACCGGTTCGTCAACTTCTGGTTGCCGATTCCGGTGGGGGGTCTGTCGTACCTCTCGCTCCAGGTCGACCCCGGTCACACCGACCCGTCGGTGCGTCTCGCCCACCTGCGCAACGTCCGCTCGTGGGTGACCGGTCCGGTGGAGGCCTGGAGACGCCGCCCACGCCGCGACGAGCTCCTCTGAGCGGTTGCTCGCTGCCTGCGTTGGCCAGGCGTCGCTAGGTGAAATTCTTGTTTGCGGGGTGAAAGATCTATTTCAAAAAGGTTGATCTTTCAGTTTCACTCGTTATCATTCCGCCCTTGTGATCATCCCAAGCGGAAGACGTCGTCACTTTCCGAGGGGATCAAGGGGGTGGGGACGGCGTCCGTTAGTGGTATTTGCCGTCCTGATCGCCCTGCTCGCCGGGGGCGGATTGTGGTCGGGTACCGCCCGCGCCAGCACCACCACGCCGCCGGAGGCACACGCCTCGATCCCCCCGGGGCCTGCGACTCCCTCGGGCGCCGCGGTGCACAGCGCGGCGCTCGGCGGGAGCCCCGGCTACTGGGAGGTGACGAACAGGGGGGTCGTGTCCGGCTTCGGTGCCGGGAACTTCGGCGACCTGAGGAGCCTGGTCCTGAAGCGCCCCATCGTGGGCATAGCAGCCAATCCCAGGGGCGGCGGCTACTGGCTGGTCGCCTCCGACGGAGGGGTCTTCACCTTCGGCTCGGCCCGGTTCTTCGGCTCCACGGGCAACATCCGGCTGAATAGGCCGATCGTGGGGATGGCCGCCACCCCGGATGGAGGCGGCTACTGGCTGGTCGCGTCGGACGGTGGGATATTTTCCTTCGGCGACGCCCGGTTCTTCGGCTCGACGGGCAACCTCCGCCTGAACAGGCCGGTGGTCGGGATGGCCGCCACGCCGGACGGGCGGGGGTATTGGCTGGTGGCGTCCGATGGTGGGATCTTCACCTTCGGCGACGCACGGTTCTTCGGCTCGACCGGTGCCATCCGCCTGAACAGGCCCGTGGTCGGGATGAGCCCCGCACCGAACGGGGACGGCTACCGACTGGTGGCTTCGGACGGGGGGATCTTCTCCTTCGGTGCGCCGTTCTTCGGCTCGACCGGCAACATCCGCCTGGCTCAACCGATCGTCGGCATGGCCAACACCCCCGACGGGAACGGCTACTGGATGGTCGCCGCGGACGGCGGGATCTTTTCCTTCGGCGACGCCCCCTTCCTCGGGTCGTCGGGAGGTCGCAGCACCGGGGTGGTGGGCATCGCCGCCACGGACTTCGGCAATCCGTTCACCGTCGGGAGCGTCGGCTTCGACATCTCGTTCCCGCAGTGCACCAGCGGTGGGGCGAACCTCCCGCCGCGGGGCTCGTCGGTGTCGATCGTCGGGGTCAACGACGGATTGAGCGCCCATGAGGCCCCGGCGTTCGGTCAGGCGGACTTCAACCCCTGCTTTGCGACCGAGGCGCGCTGGGCCGGGTCCCACCTGAGCGTGTACATGAACGTGGACAACCTGACCTCCCCCGAAACCACGGCGCAGGCAGCCGCGATCGGGGCCGCAGATGCGGCCGCCGACGTCAATTTCGTGCACTCCCTCGGGTTCTCGCCGCAGGTGTGGTGGCTCGACGTCGAGGCGCCGTGCGGGTTCAGCACGGTCCTTTGGCGCTGCGGCACCACCGGCCAGCTCCTGAACCGGACGCTCATCGGGGCAGCCATCAACCAGTTGCGCGCCTTCGGGCTCACCGCCGGCGTCTACTCCACGTTCCTGCAGTGGCCGGACATCGTCGGGCCGAACGTGGTGATACCCAGCCTCCCGATCTGGATCGCCGGTGCGGCCTCCGCCACACAGCTGGTCAACTTCTGCGGCGACCCGGCGCACCGTTTCGCCGGTGGCACCCCCTACCTCGTCCAATGGGCCGGCGGTAGCAACGGCACTCCGTGGGACAAGGACTACGCGTGCGCCCCATAACCCTCGAAGGGAGTGCGGGCGAGAGGACTCGAACCTCCATCCCTTGCGGGACCAGGACCTAAACCTGGCGCGTCTGCCAATTTCGCCACGCCCGCTTGACCTTCTGACCTGCTCTTTTATCTTATCCGCTCGCCTCCAGACCCTCCAACAGGGCCCGATTTGCAAACCATTTGCAAACCAACGGTGATCTGACGCACGCCGGAGAGCCTAACGACGGCCTCCTGGGACTGTCTGCCTGCTCGTCTCAGAGGAGTTGACGAAGCTGCTCAACGGTCAGGCCGGTGTCCGCCAGGATGCCCCGCAGCGTCCCCTTCGCCAGGTCGCGGCCGGAGTGAACCGGGACGGTCGTC
>WQVT01000110.1 GCA_009785715.1 Acidimicrobiaceae bacterium
AACCCCGACAACCCATCCAAATACCGCCTCCCCCGACTGTCCCACACCCACGGCCCCTCCCCCCGAACCCTCCCCGGCACATCACGATCCCCATACGCCCCCATCCGCGTGAAATGCATCCACAAATGGCGCTTCGCGGCCGCCTGCTGCGCGGCATCCCCCACGGAAGGCTCGGTCATCGCGTCCCCCATTGATAGCTCTCCTTCACGATCTTCAAATAGACAAACGTTTCGGTGGTGGCCACGCCCGGGATGGCTCGAACGGAACGGTCGATCACCTCGAGGAGGTGATCGTCGTCGGCGCATACGAGCTCGACGAGCAGGTCGTAGCGCCCCGAGCAGATCACCACGTAGTCCGCCTCCGGCACCTCGCCGAGCAACTGGGCGACCTCCCGGGCGTCACCGTTGGTCGTCACGCCGAGCAACGCCAGACGGTGGAACCCGACCGCCGCGGCGTCGGTCAACGCGGCGATCTGGACGACCCGCTCGTCCAAGAGACGCTGAACCCGCTGGCGGGTCGCCGCCTCCGAGAGGCCCACGGCTCGGGCGATCGCCGCGTACGAACGCCGGCCATCCTCCTGGAGCTGCTCGATGATCTCCTTGGTGAGCCGGTCCAGCGCGCCACTGGGTTCTCGAATAGCTACATCGGCATCGCCGGACTCGCCGTTCTCGCTGGGTCCCCCGGTGACCCCCAACCCCCCAGCCGTTCCCCCCACGTGCTGATTCTCTTGCGAGCACCGGCGTGTGTCAAGTAAAAGCGTCGCAGCCACGTCTAGTAGCAATGGATCTCTTGGCGATTATGCTGGTTGGGTGCGATAATCGCGACACAGTCTTCTTGCGTCAGTGTCGGCGTGAGCGAGTCGTCAGGGGGAACCGGGGATATGAGCGAACCGTTGGTGGCTGGCGCGGGCAGCGTGTTGCGGAACTTCGTCGGCGGCGAGTGGTCCGAACCTGAGAGTGGCCGGAGATCGCCGGTCGTCGACCCGACGTCGGGTAAGGCCTACCTGGAGGCGCCGGTCTCGGGCGCGGTGGACGTCGATCGGGCCTGCCGGGCCGCTGCAGATGCGTTCGAGAGGTGGCGGGACGTCACCCCGGCGGAACGGAGCCGCGCGCTGGCGCGTCTGGCGGACGCCCTGGAGGAGCGGAGCGAGGAGTTCGTGGCGGCAGAGTGTCGCAACACCGGCAAGCCGGCGCCTTTGACCCGCAGCGAGGAGCTGCCCCCCGCGATCGACCAGCTCCGTTTCTTCGCGGGCGCGGCGCGGATGCTCGATGGTCGCTCGGCGGGCGAGTACCTGGCCGGACACACCTCCTGGATCCGTCGCGAGCCGATCGGTGTGGTGGCCCAGGTGACGCCGTGGAACTACCCGCTGATGATGGCCGTGTGGAAGATCGCCCCGGCGTTGGCGGCAGGCAACACCGTGGTGCTGAAGCCCTCGGACACCACGCCGGTGACCTCGGTGATGCTCGCCGAGATGGCGGCGGAGTTTTATCCGCCCGGCGTGTTCAACGTGATCTGTGGAGACCGCGACACCGGCCGCGAGCTGGTTGCCCACCCGACCCCGCAGTTGGTGGCGATCACCGGCAGTGTGCGAGCGGGGCGGGAGGTGGCCACCGCGGCGGCGGGCGACCTGAAGCGGGTCCACCTGGAACTGGGCGGCAAGGCTCCGGTGGTGGTCTTTGACGACGTGGACGTCGCGGAAGCGGCGGAGGCGATTTCGGGAGCCGGCTACTTCAACGCCGGGCAGGACTGCACGGCAGCGACTCGGGTCCTGGCGGGCCCCAGGGTGCACGACGAGTTGGTCGCGGCCCTCACCGAGGTCGCCTCGGCGACCGCCTTCGGTGGCCCCGACAATCCCGACGCCTCGTTCGGGCCTTTGAACAACGCGATCCAGCTCTCCAGGGTGAGCGGCTTCTTCGACCGGCTCCCCGACCACGCGGAAGTCACGACCGGAGGTCACCCTGCCGGCGGCGACGGCTACTTCTTCCCGCCGACCGTTGTGTCCGGGGTGGAGCAGGAGGACGAGATGGCGCAGAGCGAGATCTTCGGACCGGTGATCAGCGTGCAGCGATTCGCGGACGAGGACCAGGCCATCGCCTGGGCGAATGGGGTGGAGTACGGGTTGGCATCGAGCGTCTGGACCCGGGACCACGGCCGGGCGCTCCGGCTTTCCCGCCGACTGGATTTCGGCGTTGTGTGGATCAACACCCACATCCCGATCGTCGCCGAGATGCCACACGGCGGCTTCAAGCATTCGGGGTACGGGAAGGACCTCTCTCTCTACGGTTTCGACGATTACACGCGGATCAAGCACGTGATGAGCAACTACGAAGCCTTCGCATGAAGATCCTTGGGCGTGCGACGCTAGCTGAGCGGCGTACCCTCCCTCGCTCCGCTCGCTGGCTCGCACGGCTCGCCTTCAGCGACCCGCCACCACTCCCAGGCGCCGGTTGCCCACGCCTTCCGCCGTCGGGCGAACAGCGCGGCTGCCGTTGCGGCCGGCCAGCCCCGCGGTAAGAGCTGCCGGGGCAACCCAGGATCTGCGGCCGGAAAGCGCCGCCATTCATGGACCAGCCAGACCAGGTTGCGGAAGAACTCGTCGGGCGTCGTCGCCGTTTCACTGCCCACCCCGGAAATGAACGCACGGTACGAGGCGGCTACAGCTTCCAGATCCCAGATCTCGCTAACCCTGCTCTCGAGGTCGCCGAGCGAACCGGGCCGCGCCACCCAGGTCATCGCGCCCTGGGCGAGACCGAACTCCTCGAGGGCAGCTGCTACCTCTGCCTCGTGGCGAGACCAGGGTGTGACCCACATCCCCGAGCCCAGGGAGCCGAGACCACACCAGGCGAGGCGGTTGCGCAGGCGCGCCCTGAGATGACGGTCCTGCTCGGGGACGTTCCGGAGGACCAGCAACCAGCGGCCGTCCCACTCCTCGTGCTCCCGTCCGTGTGTGTAGATCCGCGCCGCCCCTTCGGTGAGGAGACGATGGGCCCTGGGTGTCAGAATCCAGCGCGTCCGCCGACCGTCCCGCTCGGCGACGATGAGGCCGGCCGCGCCGGAGCGCGCGAGGGCCTGGCGAGCGGTGGCTTCCTCGACGCCGAGCAAGGCCAGGCTCTCGATCAGCGTCGTCGTCCAGGCGGACCCGCCGGAGGGGAGCACGAACTCACCGAGGACGGTCAAAAGCAGCGCCCTGGCCCCGGGTCGGGTTTCCGAGCGGTGGGCAACCTGTGACACTCGCTTGACGTCTGTCACCGAATTCGTAGAATATCAACCAGTAGTTCGGATAAAAGGACCATCCAGCGGCCGGGGGAGGCTTGCCGTGCCGGATGCACCGGGAGCCGATGGGCGGCTGCTCGGACCGCTCGATTTCGAGCGACGCCCGGACAGCTATCGCCATTGGCGGGTCGACTTCGACACTCCGGTGGCGACGCTCACGCTGGCCGTCGATCCGCATGGTGGGCTGAGCGACGAATACGAGTTGAAGCTCAACTCCTATGACCTGGGCGTCGACATCGAGCTCAACGACGCCATACAGCGGCTGCGCTTCGAGCATCCCGAGATCAAGGCCGTGGTGGTCACCGGAGCCCTCGAGAAGGTGTTTTCCGCCGGGGCCAACATCCAGATGCTGGCCGGTTCGAGTCACGCTCACAAGGTCAACTTCTGCAAGTTCACCAACGAGACCCGGCTCGCCATCGAGGACTCGTCAGCGGTCTCGGGGCTGCGCTGGCTGGCGGCGCTGAACGGCACCGCCGCCGGTGGCGGCTACGAGCTGGCTCTCGCCTGCGACGAGATCGTCATGGTCGATGACGGCTCCACGACGGTCTCGCTTCCCGAGGTTCCGTTGCTCGGCGTCCTGCCCGGGACAGGCGGCCTCACCCGGGTCGTCGACAAGCGTCACGTTCGCCGTGACCTGGCCGACGTATTCTCCACCCGGGCCGAGGGGATCAGAGGCGAGCGGGCGGTCCGTTGGGGTCTGGTCGACGCCGTTGCACCACCTTCGCAGTTCTCCGAGTGCGTCCGGTCCAGGGCCTTGCAGCTGGCTGCCGGCTCTGACCGGCCGAACGGGACGGGTATCCGCCTCGCTCCTTTGTCCAGGTCGATCTTCGAAGACGTCGTCCGCTATCGGCATCTGCAGGTCGAGATCGACCGGGCGGGCGGGAATGCCCACCTGCGGGTGACGGGGCCCCGCGGCGACGAACCGACGACCCCGGAGGAGTTGATCGAAGCAGGCGACGCCTGCTGGATCCTCGGCCTGTGCCGGGAGCTCGAGGACGCCATCCTGCTTCTGCGCTTCAATGAGGCTGAAGTCGGCACGTTGATTTTCCACAGCCAGGGGGAAATCGAACCCGTCCTGGCCGTAGACGAAATGCTCGGGCAATTCGCCGGTCACTGGCTGGTCCGGGAGATCATCGCCTACTGGAAACGGACGCTGAAGCGGCTCGACACGTCGGCTCGTTCGCTGATGACCCTGGTGGAGCCGGGCAGCTGTTTCGCCGGAACGCTGGCCGAGCTGGTGCTCATGGCCGACCGCAGTTTCATGCTCGACGGGAGCCTCGAAGGCGAAGAGGACAGCGACCTGCCGGCGCCGGCCCTGCTTCTCAGCGAGGCCAACGACGGCCGCTATCCCATGGGCAATGGGCTCTCCCGACTCGAGTCGCGCTTCTTCGGTCGCGACGCCGACCTGGCGGCCGTTCGTGACCTCTTCGGCAAGGCCTTACCCGCCCGCGAAAGCGAAGCCCTCGGACTGGTGACCTTCGCGCCTGACGACATCGATTGGGAAGACGAGATCCGTCTGGCCATCGAGGAGCGGGCCGCCTTCTCGCCCGACGCCCTCACCGGGATGGAGGCCAATCTGCGATTCGTCGGACCGGAGACCCTGGAGACGAAGATCTTTGCCCGCTTGACCGCATGGCAGAATTGGATCTTTTTGCGATCGAACGCATCCGGGCGGGACGGCGCGCTCCGCCGCTACGGCACCGGTTCGCGACCGAACTTTGACAGAAGGAGAGTGTGAACTTTGTCCTCGGTAGAGCTCTCCGATCTCATCCCGAACAACGTCGGCCTGTCTGCGGACCGAAGGCTGCAGCGGGCCCTGGAACGTTGGCAGCCACGGTTCATCGATTGGTGGAAGAGCCGGGGCCCCGCCGAGCACCAGGACCACGACGTCTACCTCCGCACCGCCACCTCCGTCGGCCAGGACGGTTGGGCACATTTTGACTATGTGAAGATGCCGGACTACCGCTGGGGCATCTTCCTGGCTGAACCCCAGCCCGACCGCACCATCGGCTTCGGTGACCGCAGAGGTCAGCCGGTGTGGCAGGAGGTCCCCGGTGAGTTGCGCTCCGACCTTCGCAGGCTCATCGTGGTCCAGGGCGACACCGAGCCGGCCTCAGTCGAGCAGCAGCGTCACCTCTGCCGGACGGCGCCCAGCATGTACGACCTGCGCAACCTCTTCCAGATCAACGTGGAAGAGGCCCGGCACCTGTGGGCGATGGTGTACCTGCTGCACGCCTACTTCGGCCGGGACGGCCGTGACGAAGCGGACATGCTCCTCGAGCGCCGCTCCGGCTCAGCCGACAATCCCCGGATCCTGGGCGCGTTCAATGAGCCGACACCGGACTGGCTGTCCTTCTTCTTCTTCACGTACTTCACCGACCGGGACGGCAAGTTCCAGCTGGCTTCACTGGCCGAGAGCGGTTTCGATCCGCTGGCACGGACATGCCAGTTCATGCTGAGGGAGGAAGCCCATCACATGTTCGTCGGGGCCGGCGGCATCGGCCGGGTAGTGCAGCGCACCGTCGACCTCATGCGCCGGCACGACACCGCGGACGTCGCTCCCCACGGCGGTATCAACGTGGACACCCTGCAGCGCTACCTCAACCTGCATTACAGCGTCTCGCTCGATCTCTTCGGCGCCGAGACGTCCACCAACGCGGCCAACTACTTTGCCGCCGGCATGAAGGGCCGATTCGGCGAATCCGAGCGGCACGACGACCACCGCCTTCAGGGCTCGGTCACCGAGGTTCCCGCATTGGAGGGCGAAGCCGTCATCAGTCGCGAGGTCCCCGCGCTCACCGCGCTGAACGCCACCCTGCGAGCCGACTACGTGACGGACTGCCAGAAGGGTCTCGAGCGGTGGAACCGCACCCTCGAGTCCGTCAGCGCCCGCCTCGAACTTCCCCACCTCGGTTTCAACCGGGCGGTGGGCGTATTCGGCGGTGCGTCCATCACCCCGGAGGGCCGGCTCACGAGCCAAGAGCAGTGGGAGGCTGGCCGCTCATCGTGGCTACCGAACGAGAACGACCGTGAACACGTCCGCTCGCTGATGACGCCCGTCAACGCCCCCGGGCACATGGCCGCTTGGATCGCACCCCCGGCGGCGGGGATTCATCAAAAGCCGGTCGAGTTCGAGTACGTCCGGCTATGAGTTCGCCGGAACCCTTCAATGCCGCCCAGTGGCTGGTGGACCGCCACGTGGCGGCCGGCGACGGCGGGCGGGTGGCCTTCCACTACCTCGACCAGACCATCAGCTACGCCGAACTCCAGCGGCAGACCTTCCGGGCCGCCCGCCTGCTCGCCGAACTCGGGGTCGGCCGCGGCGAGCGGGTGCTCATGGTGGTTCGCGATGAGCCGGAGTTCCCCGCCTTCTTCCTCGGCGCACTCCGGGTAGGTGCCGTGCCTGTGCCGGTGTCGACCATGCTTCGCCCCGGCGACGTGGCCGCGCTCGCCGCCGATTCGCAGGCGGCGGCCGCCGTGGTGAGCGAGCCGTTCATTGACTACCTGCCGAGGATCACCACGGATGGACGCGTGGGCGTGTCGGCGATCGTCCTCGGTGCCGGCTCCCATCCTCCGGTCACCGGCATCGAGACGACGGCGTGGGTGTCCTGGACCGACGACCGGCCCGTGGCCACCGCGGCGACCGCCGCCGACTCCACCGGCTTCTGGCTGTACACCTCGGGGACGACCGGCCGCCCCAAGGGGGCGGTCCACCGTCACGGGGACATTCGCGCGGTGGCCGCCACCTACGGACGCTCAATCCTGGGTATCGGGCGGGACGACATCTGTTACTCGGTGGCCAAGTTGTTCTTCGCCTTCGGTCTCGGCAACACCCTGTTCTTCCCCCTCGCGGTCGGCGCCAGCGCAGTGCTCGACCCCGAATCCCCAACACCGGGCCGGGTGGCCTCGCTGGCCGCCGGCGATCGGCCGACCTTGTTCTTCGCACCGCCCGGGTTCTGCGCCGCGCTGGCCGACTCGGACGTTCCGGCCGAGTCCTTCGCCTCGGTTCGGGCCACCGTCACCGCCGGCGAGACCCTCCCGGCCGAGGTCTACCGGCGGTTCCGTGCCCGGTTCGGGTCGGAGATGCTCGACGGCATCGGATCGACCGAGGCCCTGCACATCTTCTGCTCGAACCACCTGGGAGATGTACAACCCGGATCGA
>WQVT01000111.1 GCA_009785715.1 Acidimicrobiaceae bacterium
TCCCGCCCGGCGTCGCTGCGCTCCGCCGGTTGGGCTCAAAGGAGGCGCAGGGCGGTGGCGCTGACCACCACGGTTCGGCCGTCCCCTGAGACCAACCGAGTGAGCAAAGCGAGCGAGGGCGGTAGCGGCCTTCGCCAACGCCGCCGAGGCTTCGCTCTCGACACAGCTCAGGATGCGTCTGCGCGTGGGCTGGTGATGCGCCGGGCCGCCGACTTGTCTCCGGGAGGACCGAAGGATCGTGGCTACGGCCGAGCGGGTGTGAGTGGCTGCGCGCACAAAGCGACCACGGTTCGCCCAGGTCGCCGTCTTTGCGATTCCCGGCGTGGTTTGGGTGACCCTGAGTGATTCGTGCTCTCCGGGCGCCTCAATCACTCACGGTCGCCTCTATCACTCACGGTCTCGCGCAAGCACCCAAGGGCTCACGCCCTCACCCCGGCCCGACGGGCCCGGCAGGGCCGCCGGCTCAGCGGCCCGGGTTGCTGTAGATCCGCGACGCCCTGACGAGCACTACCGTCCGGCGTTGCTCCGCCATCACCCGATCGTAGGTATCCCAGTCGTCGTGGGTCCCGCCGGCGGCCGTGAACACCTCCCGGAGGAAGAGCCGCAGCCGGTCGGCGTCGAATCCGGGGTACGGGTCGTCCGGCCCGATCAGCTCGGCGTGTCCCTCGATCGCTGCCCACGCGCCGCCGGAGCGGAACGTGACCGTGATCTGCCGGCGCGCCCGCAGATTCGCAAGCTTGGCGCGCCCGTAGGTCACCAGGCCGAGGACGGCCTCCCCGGTCACGGGGTGCGGGAGGATGCCGGCGTTCACCACCGACGACTGGATCGTGCCGTCGGCCCGAGCCGTGGACACGACACAGAGATAGCGCTCCGGGGCGCCGATCTCGACCGCTTCCGCGAGCGTCACCATCGGGCCGACCATAGCCTGCGGGGATGGACGAGCAGCGGGTCGGAACGGGCAGGAACGTGAAGGCCGTCGACGAGGTGGTCGGGCTCGCCAGCGACCTGATCCGCATCGACACGACGAACACCGGTGATCCCGACACCCTGGTCGGAGAGCGGGAGGCCGCAGAGTACGTCGCCGAGAAGCTTTCCGACGTCGGCTACGACGTCACCTGCCTCGAGTCGGGGGCCAAGGGCCGCGGCAACGTGATCGTGCGTCTGCCGGGCGCCGACCCCACTCGGGGGGCGCTCCTGATCCAGGGACACCTCGACGTGGTCCCGGCCGAGGCGGCCGATTGGACGGTGCCGCCCTTCTCAGGTGAGGTCAAAGATGGCTATCTGTGGGGGCGCGGCGCCGTGGATATGAAGCACATGGTGGCCATGAGCCTGGCTATCGCCCGCCAGTTCAAGCGTGACAACGTCCTCCCCCGCCGCGACCTGATCTTCGCCTACCTCGCGGACGAGGAGGCGGCCGGCTTCCATGGGGCCGGGTGGCTGGTCGACCACCGCCCCGACCTCTTCGAGGGGGCCACCGAGGCGATCAGCGAGGTCGGCGGGTTCTCGATCACGGTGGCCGACGACGTCCGCGCCTATCTCATCGAGACGGCCGAGAAGGGCCTGATGTGGCTGCGGCTGCGGGTCGAGGGCACCGCCGGGCACGGATCCATGATCCAGCGGGACAACCCGGTCGCCAAGCTCGCCGCCGCCGTCACCCGCCTCGACCAACATCGCTTCCCTCAGATCGTCCACCCCGCCGTGGCCGAGTTCCTCTCGGGGGTCACCGAGCTCACCGGCATGGAGTTCCCCGAAGACGACCTCGACGCAGCCGTCGGGCGCCTCGGGGGGATATCGAGGATCATCGGCGCCACCCTGCGCGACACCGCCAACGTCACGATGTTCAACGCCGGTTACAAGGCGAACGTCGTCCCCTCGCTCGCCACCGCAGCCGTGGACGCCCGGATGCTTCCGGGCCGCGAGGAGGCGATGCTGGCCGAGCTGCAGGAGGTCCTGGGCCCGGAGGTGCAGATGGAGTGGGACGGGCTCCCGCCGGTCGAGACGACCTTCGACGGGGCTCTGGTCGATCGCATGACCCGGGCCCTCCAGGCCGAGGACCCCGCGGCCCACGTCCTCCCCTACATGGTCTCGGCGGGCACCGACGCCAAGTCCTTCAGCAGGCTCGGGATCCGCAGCTTCGGCTTCGCTCCGCTCAGGCTGCCGCCCGACCTGGACTTCTCCGCCCTGTTCCACGGCGTCGACGAGCGGGTGCCCACTGATGCGCTGGTCTTCGGAACCCGTGTCCTGCTCCGCCTCCTCGCAGACTGCTGAGGACTGCCGAGGACTGCCGAGGACCGCTGAGGTCTGTTGAGTCCTGCCAGACTTCAGCGCTATGGCGCTGACTCATCTCGCGAGCATCCGGCACGAGCCCTTTGACGAAGGAAAGTCGTGGCCCGGAGGGGGGCCCTACGAGTTGGTCAGCGGCGTCGCGCACTTCGCGGTCGAACCGGAGGCCGAGGCCAACGCTGCGATCACCGACCTCGACCGGGCCGAGCGGCATCGGGTGCAGGACGGGGAACGGCAGGAGGTCCGTTTCAGCGCCGACTTCCGCGTGCTCCGCCCTACGGAGGCCACCGGACCGACGAACCTGCTCTTCGCCGTCGCGAACCGGGGGAGATTCCAGGCGGTGCCGTTCAGCCTCGACACCGCGTGGTACGACCCAGACCAGACGACCATCGAGCCGGGCGACGGCTTCCTTCTCCGGCACGGTTGGACGATTGCCTGGTGCGGTTGGCAGTGGGATGTGATCTCGGGGCCGGCCTCGCTCGGGCTGGCCGCACCCGAGGCGCTCGAGATCCCTGCCGCCGGCGACCCGCACCCCCCGAGCGAAGGCCGGCCGATCGAAGGCCGGCCGATCGAGGGAGACGTCCGGGTCGACTTCACCTCCGACGTGCCGATCGCCGACCACGCCCTCGGGGACTCGGGCCCGCAGTTCTCGTTTCACTCCTACGCAGCCGCCGACGTCGACCAGGCCGATGCGGTGCTGACCGTGCGGGACACCGTCGACGGCGAGCGGCGGGTCGTCGACCGGGACCGCTGGCATTTCGCCCGCGACGAGGCCGGTGCGGCGGTCACCGACGATGCGCACATCCGCCTCGAAGGCGGGTTCGAGCCGTTCCGGTACTACGAAGTGACCTATCGGACCCGCCGATCTCCGGTGGTCGGCACGGGCCTGTTGGCGGTCCGTGACTTCGTTTCGTTCCTCCGGTATGGGGGCCCTGCCGGCGAATGGCAGCCTGGCCCCGGCGTCTCGGCCGCGTTCGGGTGTGGCAACTCGCAGTCGGGTCGGTTCCTGCGCCATTTCCTGCATGAGGCAATGAACCTCGACGAAGAGGGGCGACCGGTCTTCGACGGGGTCCTGCCGCACGTCGCCGGCGCCCGGCTCGGGGAGTTCAACCAGCGCTATGGCCAGCCTTCGCACTTCTCCCATTCGGGCATCGGCAGCATCCCCCCGTTCTCTCCCGCCGGCGGGCTGTTCGACAAGCAGGTCAAGGCTGGCGCTATGCCCAGGGTGATCCTCACCAACACCTCGTGGGAGTACTACCGGGGCGACGCCGCGCTGAACCACATCGACCCGACCGGCACCGCCGACCTCGAAGAGCGTCCGGGAGTGCGCATGTACCTCTTCGCAGGGGCCGACCATCTCGGGCCGAGCCCGGTCAAGGCGACGATGCCGGTGGCCAACCCGGTCAACGACCTGAACTCGATCATCCTCCTGCGTGCCGCCCTCATGAACCTCGTGGCCTGGGCCGTGGAGGGAATCGAGCCGCCACCGAGCCGGGTCCCGCGCCTGTCCGATGGCACCGCGGTCCCACCCGAAGTGGCCGTTAACGCCGTCGCGATACCCGGTGTGCACCGCCCCGAGCCGGTCGGGTTCCCGCGACTGTCGGTCACCGACCTCGGTCCCGACACCGACCTCGGGCTGGTGCGACTCCCCCCGAAGTTTGGCGGGACCTACCCGAGTCTCGTCCCCTCGGTCGACGCCGACGGCAACGACACCCCGGGCATCCGCTTTCCCGAGCTGGCCGCTCCCGTGGCCACCTACACGGGCTGGAACGCCCGCACCCATGCGCCCGGACTCCCCGACGCCCTCATCCAGTTCGCGGGCAGCGAGTTTCCCTTCCCCGCCACCGCCGAGCGGGCCCGCGCGGCCGGCGACCCGAGACGGTCGCTTGCCGAGCGATACGAGGACCGGGAGGACTACGCCCGGCGGCTCCGGGCCGCCGTCTCCGCGCTGGTCGCCGCCCGCCACCTCCTCTCAGAGGATGCGGGAACGGCGCTCGAGCGGGCCCTCGATCGCTACGACCGTGCCGTGGGCGACCGTCAAAGCTGAGATCAACTCAGCCTCGGGCAGCCTCCTCCACCGTGAGCTCGGCCGCGGGGTCCCACTCGAGGCGTGCGTCGGGGATGGGAGTCCCGCTGCGCACGGACCGCCCGTAGGTGCCGTCCGCCAAGCGGGCCTCGGCCCGGGTAATAGCCTTCAGCCGCTCGGTGAGGTCGCGTGCCAGGACATCGTCGTTTCCGACGGCGGTGATCGCCTGTGCCGGGTCGCTCCAATCCCCGGAGTCGTTGGCGGCCTCCCGGTCCCCGTCCTGGTCGGCCCGCAAACCGGCTAGCAGCCCCTCGACGCGGGCCCGTTCCTCGGCGAGCAAGCGGCGCGCGACCTCTGAATCCATGGCTGCTCCTTCGTGCGGTGCGGTCGGGCCCCCTGCCCTACCGCTTGAAGTGGGTACCTACCCTATCTGCCGCCGCTTCTCCCTTTTGCCAACTTCTTCATCACCGGCGGCAGCGGCTTTGCGCGGATTAGCCGCCTCATCGCCCAACGACTTGCGCGGCCGGCGGCGCGGGCAGGTGACCCACCCTAAACTAGAACCGGGTTCGGGAGGTCCGTCCCGGACGCGGACACGGCGATTGCCGGTCACAACCGAGGGATCCCGAGGATCCAGACAGGGGGAGGGCGCTTGCTTTCTCACGAGGACAACGAGCTGCTGTGCCGGGTCGGTCCCGGCACGCCGATGGGGAACCTGATGAGGGAGTACTGGATGCCGGCGCTTCCCTCCCGGGAGTTCCCCGAGCCCGACTGCCTGCCGAAGCGCATGCGCCTTCTGGGCGAGAACCTGGTGATGTTCCGGGACAGCCTCGGCCGGATGGGTGCGCTCGAGGAGTCGTGCCCGCATCGTGGGGCGACGCTGTACTTCGGCCGGAACGAGGAGGCGGGCCTTCGCTGTCCGTACCACGGGTGGAAGTTCGACGTCTTCGGCAATTGCCTGGAGACCCCGACCGAGCCGCCGGACCACACCAACCTGCGCGACCACGTGAAGGCGCGCTCGTATCCGTGCCGCGAGGTCAACAAGATGATCTGGATCTACATGGGACCTCGCGAGACCCCGCCGCCGTTCCCGGAGTTCCCGATCAACCTCATCCCTGAGGAGAACTCGGGTGAGCCGATCATCATGATGGAGGAGGCGAACTACCTCCAGAACCTGGAGGGAGATCTCGACACCTCGCATCTTGATTGGCTCCATAGCCGGCTGGCATTCGACGCGCCGCGACCGAAATACGGCAACCCGGGTTGGTGGAATCCCGACCCCGAACGGGTCACCCGCCTCGACGTTCACAAGACCAACTACGGGACGTTCTATTCCGGAATCCGCCGGTTGCCCGACGGGACGCTCTGGCACCGCATCAACCAGTTCATCTTCCCGTTCCACACGATGATCTCGGGCCAAAAGGGTGTCGGACTACGGAGCTTCGTGCCCCTCGACGACCACCACGCCATGCTCATCATGCACTCCGGCAACCTCGACGGCCCGTACAGCCCGGAGGTCAACGAGCGGGCCGACCGCTTCTTCGACGAGGTCGGGGGCTACCTCCCGCGTACGAACGACCCCCGCAGCTACTACTTCACCGCAGCCAATCAGCGAAACGACTACACCCGCGATATGGAGGCTCAGCGCAATTCCCTGTACTGCGGGATCTACTTCGTCGGCAACCTCCAGGATCGGGCCATGACCGAGCTCATGACCGACGCCCGTGGCGCCGAGCCGATCTACGACCGGACCCGGGAGCACCTCGGGACCTCGGATCTGCAGGTCATCGCGGTTCGCCAGCAGCTGATCGAGGCTGCCGAAGCCCACCGCGACCGCGGGGAAGTGCCGGCCAACGTCGACGACGTCTCGCTCGATCGCATCCGCTCGGCGGAGCTGCACCTCGACGCGGAGGTCGACTGGGTCGAGGCGAGCAGCGAATATCGGGACTTCGATTCCGGCACCGAGACCGGCGCAGACCTGATCCCGTTCATCAGGCCGGGCAACGCGCCGAGCGCTCCTCTGCGAGCCGAGTAGGACTCGCAGCTCAGACCGCGGCTCGCTCCTCGGGCTGGGTGAGCTCGAGCTGCCCGGACATGGCGTCGAAGTCGTACAGCTCGCCGTAGCGGCCCCAGTCGATCGCCGTGTCCAGCTGGGCCTGCGCCTCGTCCTCGCTGAACCCGCGCCGGAGCAGGTCGAGGAAGAAGCGCTCGTTCAGCGTCCCATCGGCCGTCGCCTCGAGCGCTCGCACGATGGCGCGCACGAGCGGGGCGCGCTCGCGGGCCTGTTTGGCGAAGATCGACTTCGAGGTGAGGATGTCGGCGTTCACCCACTGCTCGCCGGGCGCGGTCAGCTGGAGGTCGGCGTCTTCCACCTTGGCGAGGCCGAGGAGCTCCGCGGCGTCGGTGATTGGCAGCAGGTCGTCGACCTCGAACGTGAGCTCCTGCGCCAGCTCGGGCAGGTCGTCCCGGCCGCCCCGGTGGGCCAGGATCTCGAGGAGGCCGGCCATGCCGCCCACGCTGGCATGGGGAAGCGCCAGATCCGTCGGCGAGGCCATCGCCGGTTCGACCGCCGGGACCGGCGGGGCGGCGGCGGGGTCCTCACGGTTGGTCATGATCCCGTAGAGGCGATCGACAAGGGCCTCGAACTCGGGCGTGTGGCGATCCCGGGGCCGGGGGAGGTCGTCGGCGATCTCCGCCCGAACCCGGCCGGGATTGGAGGAGAGGACCAGGATGCGGTCCGCCATCTGGACGGCCTCTTCGATGTTGTGGGTGACGATCATGATCGCCTTGGTCGGGAACGGCGTGCTCCCCTCCCCCGCCCACAGGTTCAGAAGCTCGGTGCGCAGGTTCTCCGACGTCAGCACGTCGAGGGCGCTGAAGGGCTCGTCCATCAGCAGTGCGTCGGGGTGGACGACGAGCGCCCGGGCGAAGCCGACGCGCTGGCGCATCCCGCCGGAGAGCTCCTTCGGATAGGCGGACTCGAACCCGTCGAGGCCGATCACGTCGATGACCTCCAGCGCCCGGCGACGGCGCTCCTCCGGGGGCACGCCGCGGGCCTCGAGGCCCATCTCCACGTTGGTCTGCACGGTCAGCCATGGCA